>JAVCCB010000061.1 GCA_030765685.1 Candidatus Tantalella remota
ACCAAGTTTTTTTAAGACTTGTCAGCTTATAGCAGGACTAAAAGATGAAAAGTCTTAAAAAAACTTGGTGAAACTTGGTGAAATCGTTATTACCACCACGATTTCACCAAGTTTCACCAAGTTTTTTTAAGACTTTTCATCTTTTAGTCCTGCTATAAGCTGACAAGAACTGACAGTATCTGTCGTTGTATGTATCTGTATTTTATAGGGGTTACAACAAAAAAGGCGACTCCCTGATGGGAATCGCCTTTCTGTTGGAACTATATGGTGGAGGTGCCGGGAGCCTCCCACATAGGCGTTCTCAAAAAGATTATCTTTTTCTGGTGTCCAAATAGTGCCTATCTGATTCCTCCAGGTATACGACTGGTATACAACTTTTTCAGAATTATACCTTATTCATACACCTTTAGAAGCTAACAGGAGAAAAGGAAGTGCATACAAAGAAAAAGCCCAACTCCTCATTATAAAAGAAGTTGAGCTTTATCTGCATTGCTTATGGGCGTTTTAGCAAACGCCCTATATGTTAATGTCGGAGAGGGAGGGATTATACGCCCTACTCTTATGGGACAGGCGCCCTTGTCCCCGCTGCTAGTTTCTCCTGAATGGTCCTGTTCCGCAAGGACCTTCAGGAGAAACAGCCAGACCAGATAAGCGCCCGTGGTGGACGGGCAAAAAGAAAGTCAGACCTATCCGGTATGATTGTGAACTGGGAATGGAGAATTGGGAATGGTTGAGTCAGGATATCAGGGGATCGGGGTATTAGGGACTAGGTTATCAGGATATTGGGATATCAGGGACAGTTAAGGAAAAAGGAAAAAGGAAAAAATATCGGAAGATCCTATATGCCTACTCCCCCAACTCCCGTAATCCTCTTCTGAGGGCAGCCACCCCTATATGAAACCTATCCGACAGTTCTTCTCTTGTATAGGAATCGAGGGTTTTGCCTTCAGACGCAAGCAGCGCTTTTATTAGCAGGATGTATGTGACGCCGGGACTTTTAGATGCCAGGGATTCAGAATTAAAAAAAGAGTTATTCATGGGAAAGGTATCTCCCGGAAGGTCTTTTAGCGTTACCCAGGCATCTTCACCATACGCAAAAACAGGATCTATGAGTTTGTATCTGTCCTGCAGCCTGCGTAAAGTCTTGATCACCTGGCGTCTTTTGGCCGTGGTGGGCCAGGGCCCGAAACTAGTGATCTCCAGTTCACCTGCTATATTTTCCAGAGATACAGGGAAATATGCCTCTTCTCCCGGGACTGTTACGTCATGGGCCTTTTCTTTTCGGGCTATTGCCCACATCTCGGAGTCGGCCAGGAGTAGCAGGTACGTATCCAGGGACCGGTCACTGCGGTACCTGACCATTCTGGCGAAGAAATTCTCGTTCTCCAGGAGGATCTTCTTTATTTTGATGGTGCCGTCCGCGGGCAAGTCCGCGGCTTCTCCTGCCAGGTAACGTCTTCTTATCTTTCCGGGTTTATCGGATTCGAGCGGCAGGGTTCTCAGTCGTTGGAGCTTAACACGGGCAAGTTCAGGTGAATCTATGAGGGTATCGGACTCGAAGTTGCTTTTTAACGCTGAAACGCTCCAATTGGTGCTGCCTTCGACCACGTACCGGGAATCTATTATTATGAGTTTATCATGAAGCCGGTAATTCGTATCTATCCGGTATATCACGGCGCCTTTATCCCTGAGGACCTCAAGTGATTTTTTCTCGGTGGAAGTATCCAGTATTTTTGATCGGAACTTAGCATTAAGGTACAGCTCGACGTCCACTCCCCTGTCCATAGCCTCGATGAGATCGTTCACCAGAAGCGCTATAGGGCCCTTTTTTGAGGGTTTAATGATGTACATGGATAGGATGATAGACTCTTTAGCGTTATCCAACAGATCTATAACAGCGGGTTCATAGTCGCGGTCGGAGATGTCTTTAACCTTAGCCGGATAAAAGTCCTCAGAGTGTGAAGCTAAAGGACAGATAAGGGTAACTATAAGGGCCGTGATGAGAGATATGTGTGTAATGGCGCGTTTCATGATGTAGCTATTATACGGTGTATGGGGGGAATTGTGAACAGGAAACATTGAACAGGTCTTAGGTCTTGGGTCTTGGGTGTTGGGAACTAGACCGCAACCGTAAAACGTAACCGATTCCAAAGACGTAACCGGCTGACGGCGAGGAATCAGAAAACAGGATATCAGGGGATCGGGGTATCAGGGACTAGGATATCAGGATATCAGGGACAAAAACCCAGTACCGGGTATAGGGTACCCCTCCTTCGCTAAAGCTTCGGCGGGCATGCGAGTATCGGGTTTTAAGGAAAAAGTAAAAAGGAAAACAAGGAGCGAAGCGACGCAGGATCCGCGAGCCGCAGGCGCAGCGAAAAGGGAAAAAGGATAGGAAGATCTAGGATGTCAGGATATTGGGATATCAGGGACAGATAAGGAAAAAGGGAAAAGGAAAAAATATAGGTGGTTCTTTATAACAAAAAAGGGCCGTTCGCGAATGGCCCCTATGTACCCCTTTCGGTAATTCCGATTATTGAGGGAATGTCGCCGGATTGTATGAGGTGAACCCCGTTACTATTTATTCGATACCCTCAAAAACCCTATTCAGCTTATCCAGGGTTTTCTTTATATCAAAAGTCTTTTGTTCCTCAATAGTGAGAACGGGAAACAGCTCAGCTGTTGTTCTTAGCGCCATTTCTTCTATTTCCTTTTCAGTTCTGCCTAAATTAACTTTGTATTTTTTTAAATCAGAATCAAAATTATCTTCTTCAAGCTTTTTCTTGAAAAGGGATAAAAGTTCTTTGTTCAAAAAATCAAAACCTTTTTTCAATAGATAATCGAGGTCATAAAAATCTCTTCCCGCGATTGTCCTTCTTGTGGCAGTGGCTCTTAATTTTTCCGCGACAAGCTCTTTTAATGCGAGACAGTTAACACATCCGGCATCAAAAAGCGGCTCTTTTGTAAAAGGATGAAGAAATTTATGTTTAATTTCTTTTGTTACAACAAGCAAAAGCGGGTTAAACCTTAGTCCGATCTCGAGTTTTACTGAATCGGTCCTCTCTATTACAGCAGATGGGTAGTCAAGGTGAAAGATGTACTGCGTCGATTCATTATAGCCAGTTGCATCCAAGTTTTCTATGCTCATGCCGAGATTTTTAAGAAAGTGTTTTAATGACTTTCTTATCGGCTTGATAGCAGTTCTTCTTACCGTTCTCGTTGCATGCTCAACAGGCAATTTAAGAGTAAAATCGAGATCTTCGCTTAAGCGGTAATATGAATAGTAGAGTTTGCTGAGGCAAGTCCCCCCTTTGAAAACGAGATCGTTACTTAGCTCATTTATTTTTGACAGTACAATTGTGAGGTAATAATCTTTTTCAAGAAGCCGTAAGGGAAATCCTGTTTGTGCGGACGTTCTTTCCAGAATCTTAAGAAAATCTTCCCTATCGTCATGTAGCATTTTCAATTACCATCCACTTCTTGTTTATTTTGCCCTTTCTTGATTTTGAAGGATAAAGGGTGATCAATGATGTTTTCTTTGCAATTTTAAGCAACGGTGCTAGTTCTTTGTCAGTTAAACCAGCTTCCCCAAGGACAAAACCAATTCTTTTTAAGGTTGCAACGTTAGGGAATTTTATGGCATAGCGTATGAGCTTTTCCACAGTCTTTGGTGTGTTTTTAAGCACTTCTTCTTTTAAAATCGCAAATGCCTTTTTTAATCCTCCAACAGGTTCAGGAAAATAGATCAAATCAATAAGAGTTCTTTCCCTGCCACTAACTATTACTTCTGTATCTCTCAGTTGGATCTTTTCAAGCCCGTACATTCTTTTTGAAGAGATTTTAAGCATTTTAAAACGCGTGCTGCCTATTGTTTTTTTCTTTTGTAATGATGTGTTTAGAATATACATAACCTGAAAAATTTGGTCAGTAAAGCCATAATAATTGTACATAGTTGAGTAACCAATGTAGTAATTGCCTTTAGGAAAAAAGACGGGTGGAACAAGAAACTCGTTTATATTGCTCCCAGCTGGCCCTGATTTAAGGGGTGAATAAAAATAAACTCCTCTTTTTATTGTAGTTAGAATGCCTTTTTTCTTGAGTCTGAAAATAACTTGAGTTCTTAACGCTGCATCAAAGCCAAACCACCTGTCAAACTGTTCTTTGGTAAACAAAGACACTTTCTCATAGTCGAGTCTGGCTATGACCCCTGTTTCCCTTGGACCAAGATAAAAATTTATTGCACCATTTTTCATATTAATTACCCTGCAAGTAATCTTAGCAAATTTACATACAACATCAATTTTACTGGTTTTTAGCCATTTGTCAAGGGGAATTAGAATTTGGTCATAATTTCAATTTTTGAAAATATGGCCAAATTCCTTTAAGTTCCTCTACCCATATAAGCCATTTGTACAAAAGTTGTACTTAAAGAGATCCCGGGTCTTTAACCCGCGCCTTGCTAGTTATTGCTGAATGGTCCTATTCGTCACCAACCCCAACCCAGGAGCCATCAGGAGCCATTTGTGGGTCACCTCCCACCCAACTGCCGTCCGGGGCCATATTAGGATCCCCTGCGACCCAGGTGCCATCTGGGGCCATATTGGGATCTCCTCCTACCCAGGATCCATTAGGAGCCATTTGGGGATCTCCACCTACCCAGCTGCCGTCTGGTGCCATATTCGGGTCCCCGCCAACCCAGCTACCATCAGCGGCCATTTGTGGGGATTCATTGTTATCATATCCGGCATGGGCACTTGAACATGTAAGAACTAGTAGTAGCGTGATCATAATCATTTTTTTCATAATAACCTCACTATGAATTCGTCATCGGAAAAAATATCCATGTTCTTATTGTAACTCTCTGAAGTTGGGATGTAAATGATAAGCTAAATTTCCACCCATAACAACCTCCGCGCCCCCTATCCACATGCTAGTTATTGCTGAATGGCCTTGCTCTTAAGGGCAGGGTACGCCCTGCCCCAAGGCCTTCAGCAATAGCAGCCAGACCAGATAAGTGCCCGTGGTGGACGGGCAATCATAAAAACAAGGAACAAGGAAAAAGTAAAAAGGAAAAGGGATAGGAAGATCTAGGATGTCAGGATATTGGGGTATTGGGGATAGTTGAATTTTAGAACTCAGCACTCTCTATGCAATCAATAATAAATGTTCTGTTTCCGTGTCGCAGATGACAGTAGGAAAACACATATTCACCCTGTATTTTTATGGGAGTGATCGTCCTTTCTGTAACATTAGCCTTCCAGGATGATCTGTATCGTATTTTAAGGGGCAACTTTGACTGTATGGCTGATGAAATGAGATCTGCTATCGGACCTTCAGCGTCCGGTACCGGAGCTTTGGATTGCTCATAGATCCGGGATATATCCTCAACATTCTTAACTCCCCTATCCCCCAGGATCGGTATTGCCTTTTTGAACACCTTCCAGGTAGAGATAACGTCAGACATTGCTCTATGTTCAACATCTTGTTTTACCCCAAGGTGAGCAGCCACATTTCCAAGGTTATATCGCCCAGGCACTTCAAAACAACGCCTGGCTAGTTCAAGTACATCAATAACCTGATAATCATTCAGGATAGTTCTATCTTTACCCAAAGCAGCAGCCATAAAACTGATATCAAATCTGGCGTTATATGCCAGAAGAACCGACCCTTCGATGAATTTCATGAAGTCTTGAAGAATCTCATCGATTGTAGGCTGTCCCTTGAGCATATCCTGCGATATTTGATTCAACTCATAGGCCCTTTCAGAAAGAGGTCTCATCGGGTCGACCAGCTGCTCAAACTTCTTTCCTTCCCCGTCAGGATCGCATCTCAAGGCTCCTATCTCACAGATCTTGTCTACCCCGGCAAAAAGGCCCGTAGTTTCAAAATCGAATATTGTGTATGTTCCCTGAGTAAGCTTCATTTTTTTTCTTAATTGTTGTAGTTTATGACGTGAATTTTCTGAAATAAGCTTGGCTATATGGTTATAACAGGGGTCGGTTCCTCCTGATCAGTTATGATTATCTCGATATCGTTAATATTCGCTTTTTTGAATTTTTCATTAAACATGGCTAACACACGTTTTGGAGTATTGTGTCTACTGCTTATATGGGCCGCAAATACGTATTTAAGCGCGTTTTTACCGCGTGAAGCATTCTTTATTTTTACTACCGCGTCAGCCGCTTCTACATTGTTCAAATGCTGTAGCCAGTTACTATCGCGTGGATCGTTGTCTTCGACCATCTTCACGTCGTTGTTGGACTCTATAACCAAAACTTCAGAATCTACTAAGCACTCGACCATCTCTTCGGAAACCGCACTCGTGTCAGTTAAATATCCAATCTTGAATTTTCTTTCCCCCACTCCTTCAAGTACAAATCCAAAAGGCTTGCCGACATAACCACCCTCATGAAACGTTTCAAAAGCCCTCACCTTAATGTTGTTCACCCGGAAGGCTCTTTCGTTATGGTGTTTCACTAATTTGCTGGAGTGACTGACGTTCAACCTTTTGCTTACAACGTTATATGTCTTCTGGTGTATGTGCAAAGGAATGTCGAAAGCCTCAGATATTTTTAGAGTGTGCTGGTTAATGTGATCCCCGTGACCATGTGATATGAGGATCCCTTTCACATCCTTTGGCGTAAGCCCCAGGTCATTTAAAGCATTGCAAAATGGGCTTACTGGAAAATTACCACAATCTAGTAACACCGCGCCGTCTTTCGACCAAACAATGGTACAGTTTCCTTTACTGCCACTTCTCAGTACACAAATGTTCATTATCTAATCCTTTGTAAACACTTCCCCGCATTCATGAGTAAATTTTACATTTCAAGGGCTGACCCCAATCTTCCCGCTATATCAGGGACACCTTTAATCTTAAAAATGGGGACAGTGTGAAGGATTAATTCCGCAAACGGTACAAAATCCCCCACCATCGTCCCCCTAAACATAAGGGCCGGGACTTTGTCTCCAGAGAGCGAAATACAATTCTCTGCATACCCACGCATCGGTAGCGGCGTAAGTTATTTGCGCGAGTGTAAGTGTTTTCGTGTCCCAACGGGAACACTGTCTTCCTTTGGATATCCTGAAACCGAATAATAACGCCGCGAGTCCCCGTATCCCGGCATTCTTGATCCCCGCTCCGGCCGCCAGCTTTGCCAGCTCAACGAACCCCGCGGGCCGGAAAGCAAATATCTCGTTCATTTTTATTATATCATCGTCCACGGCGACACCGGCTTTAAGCACTTTCTTATCGGCCAGGATATCTATAAGAAGCTTGTGCACGGTAATGTGACTTAGTTGGAACACGTAGACCCGGTCGCTTGCGGCAAGCTG
>JAVCCB010000074.1 GCA_030765685.1 Candidatus Tantalella remota
CCGTCGCCGATACGGGAGGGGTAGTCGGAAGGGACGGTGCGGTAAGAGTTAAAGGAGACGGCAAGGCCGCTCCATTCCAGGGTGCGAGGATCGAGAATAAAGATTTCATCCGGCTTCTGGTTTCCGCGGCGGCGGTCATCAGAATGCTGAAGATGGGCACGGAACTGACAAAGGATAAGTATGTGTACGTGATAAGTGCCGAAACAGCCAGAAGCGGGGATTTTGAGAGTTTCGTGAGAGCCCTTGATCTGATCAACTCCAGACATGAAGGCGCGGCTGCTCAGTTTCGTATTGTGGTGGTAGGTGAGAGCGAGACCTCTGCCAGCATAGAGGGGGCAAGGAAACGTTGCTGCAGAGACGGAATAGAAACGGATACGCTTCAATACAGGTCCGCTCTGCAGAGTGACGACCGGATACTCCCGCGTGTTGATGAAGAATCGCATGTTGCCGGTTTGGCCACGAAAGGTAAGAGCGAGAGCAAGGTTGTTGTAAGGAAAATAAAGAGTGTTTGCGACGGTAGGGTCCTGTCCGTCGATAAGGAAAGATTCACATTTGGCCAGGCGCTCATGGACCTGGCGCTGGATATAGCGGTGAATTCCGACTTTACCGCTGAAGCTATAGAGAGAGTGAAAGAGATGGCGAACGAGGCCAGGGCAAGCCGCTCCGAAGGGGCGGGCATGGGTGGTTGCGCTTTTACCGGGCTTGATGTAGATCAAGGCGATGAAACCACCGAGATCATAGACGACTATCTCTTCGGCGATCTCGCCGCCGACACGCAATTCTAATCACGAATTTATCATTGCATTTTCCGTTTTCGCATAGACAAACCCCGGCTCAAGTATATGTCATCCCGGGCTTTTGTCATCCCCGACTTGATCGGGGATCCATAATTTGCCGATTCCCATTTTTCCCGAAACTCTATCCAGAAACCAGCAACCAGCATCCAGGATCCAGCTGCACTTCATTTTTCTTGCAATTTGACAATGGCTTTTCTTGCAAAATAGATGACCATGCCGTCTTTGCAAGAAACGAACGAAGTAAATGGCGAAGCAATCTATTACGGAGATTGCTTCAGTCGTTTTACTCCTTCGCAATGACGGACTTTTGCCTCATTCCTTCGTAATGACGGACTTTGCCTTGTGTCATTTGACAACGGTCCTGCTTCCGAGTAATATTATAGAGTTGGCGTATAAGTAATACGCCGGAATGTATATATTAAGAGTGGAAATGACAGATTGCAGTGTCATCCCCGACTTTTGTCATCCCCGACTTGATCGGGGATCTATAGTTTGTAGATTCCCGCTTTCGCGGGAAGGACATTGGATGCGGGAATGACAAAGGAGGAAAAAGTGACTACGGATAAAGACAAGATAAACGAGAAGGTGCGCAAAGAAAGCAAGTTCGTGACAGACCTCACCTCGGCCATAGGGACGGTGATAGTGGGCCAGAAATACCTGGTGGAAAGGCTGCTGGTGGGACTTTTGGCTAACGGACACCTCCTGGTCGAAAGTGTACCCGGGCTTGCCAAGACACTGTCGATAATGACGCTGTCGAGCGCCGTGAAAGCCAAGTTTCAGAGGATACAGTTCACTCCCGACCTTCTTCCCGCGGACATAATGGGGACGCTTATCTATAACCCCGCCGACAGCAGTTTTCAGGTAAAAAAAGGCCCCATATTCGCCAACATAGTCCTGGCCGACGAGATTAACAGGGCCCCCGGCAAGGTTCAGGCCGCGCTTTTGGAAGCGATGCAGGAGCGCCAGGTGACATTGGGGGATACGACCTATAAGCTCGAGGAGCCTTTCCTTGTTATGGCCACGCAGAACCCCATTGACCAGGAAGGCACGTATCCTTTGCCGGAAGCGCAGATAGACCGTTTTATGCTGAAGGTGAACATCACATATCCCGAGCCGGAGGAAGAGGAACAGATCCTGACAAGGATGGGTCACACGCACAAAGGGGTCGAGGTTGCTCCGGTGGTCAGCCCCGCGGATATCCTGAGAGCAAGAGAGGTCGTAGACGATGTTTATTTTGACGATAAGCTTAAACAATATATAGTCAAGCTGGTCTTTGCCACGAGGTATCCCAAAAAGTATGGTTTTCCCGAATTGGAAAATCTCATACAACTGGGTGCTTCTCCCCGTGCCAGCATAGCGCTCGTCGTGGCTTCAAAGGCGTACGCGTTTCTCCAGGGCCGCGGATACGTGACCCCACAGGATATCAAATCGATAGGGTATGACGTCTTGCGTCACAGGATAATGCCGAGTTACGAAGCCGAAGCCGAAGAGGTTACCCCGGAAGATATAATAAAAACGATATTTGAGAAAGTAGCGATACCTTAAAAGGCGCTTTACTAAAATTTATAACTTATTTTAAATGAACGAGTTATAGCAAAAAATTAAATCCTTCACATGATCCCGAAAGAAATATTACAGAAGATAAGGCGCATTCAGATAAGTACGGCGAAAAAGGCAACAGATGTTTTTGCCGGGGAATATAAAAGTGTTTTTAAGGGGCGCGGGCTCGAGTTTGTGGAAGTCCGCGAATACCTTCCCGGAGACGAAGTACGTTCCATCGACTGGAACGTGACCGCTCGCATGGGGAGGCCCTTCATAAAGAAGTTCATCGAGGAGCGCGAACTTACCATCATGCTTCTTCTGGACGCTTCGAGGTCGAGCTGTTTCGGCACGGTTAACAGCCTCAAAAAAGACCTGGCCGCGGAAGTCTGTGCGGTCCTTGCTGCCTCCGCCACCAAGAACAACGACAAGGTCGGGCTTATCATCTTCACAGACAGGGTCGAGAAGTACCTGCCGCCCAGGAAAGGGACCCGCCACGTGTTCAAGGTCATAAGGGAGGCCCTTTACCACCGGCCCGAAGGCAGGGGCACTGATATACCTCTTTGCCTCGAATATCTGGACAGGGTGACAAGCAAAAGCACGGTCACTTTTATAATATCTGATTTTTACGCCAGGGACCTGAAAAAATCGCTTTCCATAGCCGGCAAACGGCACGATGTCGTGGGCGTTCATATTTCTGACCCACGTGATATATTAATGCCGGATGTGGGTGTAGTAAAACTTGACGATTCTGAGACAGGCAGGAGTTATTTTCTGGATACGTCCGACCCGGAATTCCGCGAAGAATACGCGCGAAAGGCCCGGGAAAAAACGGAAGAGAGAAAAAAACTTTTTTATTCCGTCAAAATGGACAGGGTTGTTGTTAATACCGCCGAACCGTATGAGGAAGCGCTGATCGAGTTCTTCAAAAAACGA
>JAVCCB010000088.1 GCA_030765685.1 Candidatus Tantalella remota
CGTGTCTTTTGATATATCCTGCGTCATTTCTGCCCTCCCGGGTTTGTAAGCTTCACTTGATACTCCGGGCCGTCCCCTTCCAGAACTATATGCCCTTCCCTTGCCAGCCATCCTATACTCATCAGTACCAGGTCCCGTTCCTTGCCCAACTTGACAACGATACTATCCAGATCCACACCGGTTTTATTTTTTTCCACGTAATCCCATATCTCACCGGCTATCAAACCAATTTTGGTAATCATATTACGACTCCTCTCGGCTTAAGTCACATTTTCTTTTTTTAGCCTCTGGTTATAGCTGTTGCACCTCGGGCATTTTGAGATATCCTCATGCATACTGTCTATGTACGTATTCGCGCAAATAGAACAGTGCCATATATATTTCTCATCTGAACTGAAAGTTTTCAGCCTCGTCCCGAAATTTAAAAAGGACCAGACTATAAGAACGACTACCGCCGTAAAAAGCAGATATACAAAAAGCGCTGTCGAAATATCCATTTTGATCATACTATCTGTCCGTCGTTTCCAGGATAACCTCGACCGTAATATCCTCATCACCGCGGGAAAGATCTCTTCCCGACTCGAAGATCCACCCTTTAACGAATTTCGTAGACAGGATATCCAGTTCCGGATATCCCGTAGTGGTAACGGGCTCCGCCCTTTTGACGTTACCGTTAGAGTCGACTGTCAGCCTGAACCTGGACCTGAACGTATCCCTGCCACTATAAAGCTCACTGCTTACCCGCGGCGGCACCGGACGGTACACGACGGCTCTTCCCTCCTCGCGGCGGCCCACCGACCACTCGTCGGGAGCGAATGCTTTGTCACTGAGCCTCAAAGCAAAACCGGGAACGTCTTTTGAGCTGGAAAAGAAATCCAGCACATTATCGTCCATCCTTTGCTCCAGGTAGACGGGAAATTCCTGTACGTACACTTTTCTTTTGGGTGCCACCGCTTTAAGATTTTCACCTTGCGTACCCGTGCCAGAGTAACTGTATGTCGTCCGTACCACCGGCGTGACGTTCTCGAGCATGATATCAAAAGCTGTCTTCCTCAGGATCGGTCCGAGAAAATCCACCTTCGTGTAGGGACTTTTCCTGCCCTGCCATTCGGGAGCCACTATCTTAACGACCGACATACCCACAATGTGTATCCCCAAAGACACAAGAACTGCTATCACCAGAGTCCTGGTTGCCATCTTACCCGCGTCAAAAGTATATGCTCGTCCCATATCTCCACTCTACTGCGTTGTAGCTATGTTGATCTGCCTGACGTCCACCCTCCTGCACAGATCCCAGATCTCGATCACTTTCCCCATCTCGGAACGCTTGTCCGCCCTGATCAAGAGCGGCTGGTCATCCCTGGCGGCAAGAGTTATGCGTGAGACCAGTTCGTCCCCGTCCACCGGCCGTTCGTTTATGAAAACCTGATTATTCTCCGTGACCGTCACTATCAAGAGTTCCTTATGCAAGACCTCGCTGGTGACCGCCCGGGGAAGATTGACCCGTATTCCCGGCTGAAAAACAAAACTGGAAGTAAGCATGAAAAATATCAGCAGCAGGAACACTACGTCGATCAGCGGCGCGATATCAAGACGCCCTTTTTCCAGAAAGATCTTTCTTTTAAACTTCATTATCTTCCCTCTTTATGCCCAATATGTTGACCAAGTCCGTGGCGCTTTTCTCCATCTCAAGGACAAAACCGTCAACCTTGCTTACCAGAAAGTTGTACGCCACATACGTGGGTATAGCGACCGCCAGTCCGGCGACCGTGGTTATGAGCGATTCCCATATTCCTCCGGCGAGATCTCCGGGATTAACGGGCATAAAAGCCACCGCTTTCTGTTCGATCACCTGAAAGGACCTCACCATACCCGTAACGGTACCCAGAAGTCCAAGAAGCGGCGAGATATGGGCTATGGTAGCAAGGACTCCCAAGTTCTTCTCGAGTCGGGGCACTTCATGCAGTCCGGCGTCCTCTATGGCTTCCTTGATCTCTGTCCTGGGACGGTCGTGCTTAAGTATCCCCGCCTTAAGTATCTTCGCAATCGGACCGGGCATCGCGTTACACTTATCGATCGCGTCCATTATCTTGTTTCGTCTCAGAGTCTCAGAGATATCCTCCATAAAATCTTCGGTATTGATCTTTGCCTTCCTAAGCTGCCATAGCTTCTCGATAACCACCGCAAAGGCTATGACCGAACACAGTATTATCAGAAACATCAGCGGTCCGCCTTTTAATGTCAATTCCCACATGTTTTCCTCCTTCTTCCTTAACAGCCGTCTTTACGGCTTGTATCGTTTAAGCAGTTCTATCTTTTCTTTAGCGATCTCAGCTTCGGTACCCTCTCCTTCAGCCAGTTTCGTGTATAATTTTAAAGCTCTTTCATCCTGCCCGTTCTTTTCCAGAAGCTCGGCACACTTTAAGTACGCCCTTGTGACCCAGAATTTCCCCCTGGGATATTTATATTCCACCCTCAGGTATTCTTCCACCGCTTCGGTATCCATATTCTTCTTCTCATAACATTCAGCGATATCGAACTGCATCTGCGCGTTGGTCTCGGAATTCTCGCCCGTTATCGCTATCCTGAAGTATTCTATAGCCAGGTCATACTTCTTCTGCAGTTTCAATATCGTACCTATCCTGTTATTCCCCACATTGGATATCCTGTTATCAGAATATTTTCTCACAAGCGTCTTGTACTGGGCGATAGCCCGGTCGTATTCGCCTTTTTTATTGTATATGTCACCAAGGGCCAATACGCCCTGCGGCGTCCACTTGCTGTTCGGGGAACCGGTAACTATCCTTTCAAAATGCTCCATACTCTGGTCCACTTCTCCAGAGTCGTACAGCGTCCATCCCAGCCAGTATGACGCGTCATCGGCTACCGGAGAATCCGGGAACAGGTCCACGACCTCGGTAAAATATACTTCAGCGCTCTCAAAATCCCCCTTGCCATAATAGTATTCACCGAACCAGAGTTTTATGCCCGGCGTGAAACGGCCGGTATCGCCTCCCGAGTTCATTATCTGGCTGAAAATATCCAGCGCCTTCTGCTCCATACCCATTTTGTAGAATGCCCATCCAAGATGGTACCGGGTCCTGGCTATAAGATCATCGTCTTTCGAAGCGCGTATTATCTTCTTATATATTTTCACGCTGGATGAGTACTTCCCTCGGTTATAAAGAGCATTCGCCTTCTGCAGAGAAGCTTCATTACCTAAACCGCTCCCGGGAAACTCGTTTATGACTATATCGAACTGTCCGGTAGAAGAAACGTGGTCCCCTTTATCAGCGTAAAGAAGACCCAGCTGATAATGCGCCTTATCTCTCAGGGTAGACTGGGGGAAATTAACTACCAGTGACCTGAACGCGAGTATCGCGGCGTCGTTCCTACCCGTCTCCTTCAAAAGAGCTCCGACCTCGTACTGGGCGTAATCGGCCAGCAAGCTGTTCGAAAAATCCCTGAGGACCCTGTCATAAACGTCTATCGCCCTGTCGTCCTCGCCGCGCCCCTGGAAAATATCCGCTATGCTTATCAGCGCGCTCACTACAAGTTCTTCATTGTCCGAGAGCTCCACCATTATATCAAATTCTTTAAGAGCCTTGTCCTCTTTTCCCTGCCCGAGGTAGACCCATCCCAGGTTATAATGCATCTCACCCGAAAATTCCCCGTTTGGATATTTTTTCAAAGCGTCGTAATACACTTTCCGGGCTCCATCCATATCCCCGCTCTCGTAGAGTGCCGCCCCCAGCCAGTAATACGCGTCGTCCGTCCATTCGTTCTCTTTGATATCGCTTATGACTTTACGATACGCTTTCGTAGAGGCCTCTTTGTCTCCCCTGTCGCGCCCTATCCTGGCGATACCCATAAGCGCGGCGCTTGCCGTCGCCGGTGAAAACTCAGCTTCTCCGGATATCCTGAACCATTTTTCGCTCTCGTCCAGATCTCCCGCCTGAAGATACAGCCTGCCCAGTTTGTACTCGGCCAGGCTTTTCCAGGGTTTTCCTTCCGCGCCCCGTAGCGAGTTTATAAGCGCGGGGATCGCCAGATCCGACTCATCAAGCCTGTAGTAACAGTTGCCCAGCATATAGTACGCATCAAATATCCTCTCACTTACGGGATATTTATTTATGAACAACTTGAGTTCACCCGCGGCCTCGGCATAGCGGTTCCTCTTATACAACAGCTCCGCTATCTTATACCTGGCCTTTACCGCCAGCTCACTTTCGGGATAAAGAGTTATGACTTCCCGGAAGGCATCGACAGCCATGTCTTCCTGGCCGAGCTCTTCATAGCACCATGCCTGTGAGTAAAACGAATACGGGACATATTCACTTGTGAGATGCGACCGGACCACCATCTGATAGTAGGCAAGGGCCTGCTCGTAGTTCTTTTCCTTGAAATACACTTCGGCTATCCAGTACGCGGCGGCGGATGCCAGATCCGAATCCCTGTAGCGGTCGAGAAGTATGTTAAATTCGGTCAGGGCTTTCGCGGGCGAAGACCTCTCGTAGTATACACGTCCCAGAAGAAGGTGAACTTCCCCCATAACGGACCTCGGAACATCTTTTCCGGTCAGCGACGTAAGCTTGCTTTCCGCGAGATCATAGAACCCGTCGCGCACAGCTTTCCGGGCAAAATCAAGTTCCATCTGATACGACTTTTCTGCGGCGTAAAGAACGGTTGCCGAAGACATCACCAGAATGGCCAGAAAGAGGAGGATTATCTTTTTCTTCATCATTTGACGCGTTTCCTGTTCATTTAGCCACAAGGGCCTTTATGTTATGGGCTGATATGCTTACGCGGTAACAATAATATTATTATGCGCTAAATTATATATATGCTATCAAAATCTGGCCTTCGTATCAAGCTAATTAAGAAAATATGCTAGTTTAGGGGGAAAACAGGTCCGCTTTTTAATATGTGCCAGATTCCCCGGTATCGACACAAGATATGAACGAATGAGGCAAACTGAAAATGTATTTTCTAAGTTTGCCGACTGAGAGAATATCAAACAATCAGTCAAAGGCTGATTGTTAAATTTAAAACAAAAAAATCCGGAAGAGAGTTTATTCTCTTCCGGATTACAGTTTTAAATGGTAGTGATGCTGGGAAAATTGGGGCCTGGTATCAAGTAAATTAAAAAAAGCGGTCAGCTTTACGTATCGGCCAATTTCCCCGGTGCCAACACAAGGTTATGAGGTGAAGATACATTTGAGAGTTCACTTTCAAATGGAGATGAACCGAATAACCCTGGAATGCCAAAGGCATTACAGACATTTTTAAACAAAAAAGGCGGATAGAATTTATTCTAATCCGCCTTTTGTTTGAAAATGGTGGAGGTGCTGGGAAAATTGGGCCCTGGTATCAAGTAAATTAAAAAACATGCCTGTTTAAGGGGATCATATCACTTTTTGAGGATCTTTTTGAGGTATGTTCCGGTATAGGAAGCCTCTGCGACGGCCACTTCTTCCGGGGTTCCGCTTGCCACCATACATCCGCCTGCGTCCCCTCCCTCGGGGCCGAGGTCTATAATATGGTCGGCTGATTTGATGACATCAAGGTTATGTTCGATAACCAGGACCGTGTTTCCCGAAGATACAAGAGTGTGAAGGACATCCAGCAGCTTGTGTATGTCCGCGAAATGCAGACCGGTGGTCGGTTCATCCAGGATATACAGAGTGTTCCCGGTCGCCGTCTTTGAAAGCTCCGTCGACAGTTTAACCCTTTGAGCTTCCCCTCCGGAAAGGGTCGTAGCCGGCTGTCCCAGGCGCACATAACCAAGCCCGACGTCATAAAGCGTTTTAAGCTTGTTCTTTATCGTCGGGATGTTCTCGAACACCTTAAGCGCCTCTTCGACGCTGAGCTCAAGCACTTCCGCGATATTATGCCCCTTGTACCTTATCTCCAGCGTCTGGTCGTTAAACCTTTTTCCGCTACAGACCTGGCACTGCACATAAACATCCGGAAGAAAATGCATCTCTATTTTTTTCACGCCGTCGCCCTGACAGGCCTCGCACCGCCCGCCTTTGACGTTAAAGCTGAACCTTCCGGGCTTGTACCCTCTCATCCTGGATTCCGGCAGAGAGCTGAAAAGCTTGCGCACGGGGTCGAACGCTCCGGTATATGTCGCCGGATTCGATCTGGGAGTCCTGCCTATCGGCGACTGGTCTATGACAATGACCTTGTCTATTTTATTGACTCCGTTGATCCTTTTATGTTCCCCCGGTTTCAGCTTGCTCCTGTAAAGTTTCCTTGCCAGAGACCTGTACAGGATCTCGTCCACAAGCGTACTCTTGCCCGATCCGGAGACTCCCGTAACACAATTGAATAATCCCAGGGGTATCCTGACGTCGATGTTTTTCAGATTATGCTCGCGAGCCCCTACTATCTCGATGTATCGGTCTTTCTCGGGAACTCTTCTTTCGCCGGGCACTTCTATCTTAAGGTCCCCTCTCAAATATTTTCCGGTAAGAGACTTCTTGCTCTTGAGTATATCCTTGAGCGTACCCTGCGCCACTATCATCCCTCCGTGTTCGCCCGCTCCGGGTCCAAGATCGATAATATGATCCGCCATCCGGATGGTGGCCTCGTCATGCTCCACAACTATAAGGGTATTGCCCAGATCCCGAAGCGCCACGAGCGTACCCAGCAACTTGTCATTGTCTTTCTGATGAAGCCCGATACTCGGTTCGTCGAGTACGTACAACACTCCCACAAGCCCCGCTCCTATCTGCGTCGCCAGGCGTATCCTCTGGTCTTCCCCTCCGGAAAGCGTGTTGCTTCTTCTGTCGAGAGTAAGATACGCGAGTCCCACGTTGACCATGAACTCAAGCCTCGCGTTGACCTCTTTCAAGGCCTCTTCGGCGATACTGCGTTCGGTCTCGCCAAGTTGGAGTTCAGAAAAGAACTTTTTAGCTTCGCCTATCGACATCTTTCCCGTGTCCGAGATGTTCCTGCCGCCAATGAACACGTTAAGCGATTCCGCCCTCAGCCTTTGCCCGTTACAATCCGGACACGGCTGTACGGACATGAACCCACTTATCATCTCCTTAATAAAATCGCTGTTCGACTGCTGAAATCTTCTTTCAAGATTGGGGATCACCCCTTCGAACCCGGAGTCCGGGTCCCCGTAAAGGACCATCTTCCGCTCTTTAGCGGAAAGCTTATCGAACGGCATCTCGAAGTCAAAACCGTGATACCTGGCCAGCCTGCGGATCTGTCTCCTGTAGTGCAAGATTATACCCTTACCGCCCCTCTTCCACGGAATAACGGCCTTTAGAAGTGATTCGGTCCGGTCCGGGACCAGCAGCTCCATGTCTATCTCCATCTTATTACCAAGACCGTTGCACGTGGGACACGCCCCGTAAGGGCTGTTGAAAGAAAAATTCCTCGGAGCCAGTTTTTCAAAACTTATGCCGCACTCTATGCACGCGTTCTGTTCGCTGAGCAGCATATCCCTGGAGACGCCCGCTTCGGCCTTTTTTCCTTTCGCGTCGGTGGATTTGACGTCGGCAGGAGCGACGATGATGACTCCATCGCCGATCTTCAGGGCTATCTCTACGGAATCTGACAAGCGGCCCCTTATTCCTTTTTTTATCACTATCCTGTCGATCACTCCTTCAATGGTATGTTTTACCTTCATATTGAGACGCGGTATGCTGTCACCAACATCTACTATGTCGCCGTCCAGGCGCACCCTTATAAGGCCTTCTTTTCTCGCCCCTTTCATGACCTCGACATGCTCGCCTTTTCTCCCCCTGATCAGCGGCGCGAGAATCAATATCTTTGAGCCTTCGGGAAGCGAAAGTATCCGGTCAACTATCTGCTGGGAACTCTGACTGGATATTGCCTTGTGGCAGCGGGGACAATGCTGGTCTCCCACCCTGGCGAAAAGGACTCTGAGATAATCGTATATTTCGGTCTGGGTACCAACAGTGGAACGGGGGTTCTTCCCTCCGGAGCGCTGCTCTATGCTTATGGTCGGAGAAAGGCCGTCGATATGATCCATATGCGGTTTCTGCAGCTGGTCGATAAACTGTCTCGCGTAACTGGAAAGCGACTCCACATATCTTCTCTGCCCTTCCGCGTATATGGTATCAAAGGCGAGAGAGGACTTCCCTGAACCCGAAAGTCCGGTTACCACGCACAATGTGTCCCGTGGTATCCTGACGTCCACGTTCTTCAGGTTATGTTCCCTGGCCCCCTGTACAAAAATACTTGTCTTCTTCATAGTGCCTAATTTTAGCACAAGCATTTAGATATCACAAGAATACATCTGCCCCGCCATACCCCACCTCTTACATATGTTAAAATTAAATTTGATTACATATTAAATATAGTATATTATATAAGTATCTATTTTACTTTGATGAAACATCAACCCATACGGAGCACCCCATGAAGGTCGGACGACGAATACGCCAGCTGAGAAAAGATAAGAACATGACCCTCGAAGAGCTTTCCGAGAAAAGCGGCGTCGCTCTCGCGACACTGAGCCGGATGGAAAACAACAAGATGACCGGGACCCTCGATTCCCACTACAGGATATCCAAGGCGCTCAGCTGTTCACTTTCGGAATTTTATCGTAACATCGAGGATGAATCAAAAGTGGTCGAGCCCATAGCCCGGACAAAACGCACGGAGCATTTTCCCCATTCATCCAAAGCGCGATGTGAACTGCTAGTTACCAAACCTCTCGAAAAAAAGATAATGCCTCTGATGATAAAGCTTGCTCCCGGCGGCGAGACACAGGAAGAAAAAAGCGATCCCGGGCTGGAAAAGTTCCTTTATCTAATATCCGGGTCCATGGAAGCTACTGTGGGCGGGGTCAATTACCTGCTTAAAAAAGGAGACAGCCTGTACTTCGACGCGTCTCTCTCTCACTCTTTCAACAACACTTCGAAAGCCGACACCGAGGCTATCTGCGTACTCTCTTCTCCGACGGCTTGATCCTTGTCCGGTGAGAACTCCTCATACGCTGTTTCTCATCTTACCTTTTCTGTATGCCAAAAGGAACGCGCTTACTATTATCGGGTCGAACTGCGTCCCTGAGTATCCTTGATTATCTGTATCGCGACCTCCACCGGTTTTCTCTCGCGGTATGGACGATCGCTCGTTATGGCGTCGAAAGTATCGGCTACCGATATTATCCTGGAGATAAAAGGTATGTCCTCTCCTTTGATCTTGTCGGGATACCCGTCTCCGTCATAGCGTTCGTGATGCGACCGTACCTCCTTCGCGATATCCCCGAGTTCCCTTATCGGGTAAAGAATAGCGGCTCCCGTCACCGAGTGCTCCTTGACCCTCTCGTATTCGTCACGGGTAAGCTGTGAGTCCTTGTTCAGGATGCTGTCCGGCACGCCTATCTTACCCACGTCGTGCAGAAGCGCGGATATATGCAGCGTTTCCTTGAAGTTCCTGTAAGTTTGAGCTTCCGGCACATCTTCCAGCTCTTCACCTATCGAAAGAGCGTACTGCGTTACCCTTTCCGTATGGCCGTGCGTGTACGGGTCCCTGGCGTCTATAGCCGCGGCAAGTGAGATCGCCGTATGGATGAAGATACTGTGTTCTTTCTCGTAAAGCCTGTGCACTTCAAAGATCTTATCCTGCAGGTCCTGTATGAGCTGCGCGTTAGACAGCGCCATCGCGACATCATTTGCCAGCGTGGTAAAAAAACCTATCTCCTGTCTTGAGAACTTTATGTTGGACAGTTTTTTACCCAGGACAAACACTCCTATGAGGCCTTTTTTGTAATATATCGGAACACAGATATTTGCTTTTAAAAGCTCCATCTGCTTGATCGTCAGCTCCACCAGTTCCGCTAACGCCGGCTGTTCCTTCACATCTTCGCTCCTGTTAAGAAAATCAAGAAGCTCCTTATATTCCACGGCACCCGTGTCGGACACCTTAAGATTATGCCTCTCGTTGAACATCCTCAGAAGCGGATTATCAAAAGTAAGGCGTATGAACCCCACCGGTATCTTTACCCCCTCGCCTCCCTTACTGTCAAGGATCTCAAACGAGTTGCTGTCTTTCTGATACAACAGCATCGCGGTGTGCGTCACCTTAACCTGCTCGTCGATTATCCTGACTATCATCCTTATCAGCCGCTCGGGCTTTTTGAACCGGATCATCGTCCTTGAAGCGTTCTCCAGGAAAAATTGATAATCAAGTTCCGGCTCCTGCCGTCTCGGGAGGCTCGCCGGATCAATAGGGATAAGCGAGCCGTCACAGCTCTTCATCTTCTCTACTATCCAGTCCTGTAATTTAAGCCAGTTACCTTCGTCTGCCATGCTTTACTCCTGCTTTTATTTTTACGGACAATGTCCCTGTTATCTCTCCATCTTGATCTGTTCCGCCACCGTGAGTACCGTTCTTTCCAGCTGCTCCAAGAGAAGCGGTTTTGTTATATATTCTATCGCCCCGTGAGACTTGGCTTCTTCCGCCTTCTCTGCATCTTCCACGGCCGTCACCATTATCACCTTAGCGGAAGAGTTGTGCTTCCTTATGGCTTTAAGGGTCTCTATCCCGTCCATCTCCGGCATCTTAACGTCCAACAGGACTATATCGGGATTACGCGCCTCGATGATGCCCAGCGCTTCCTTACCATCGTATGCCACAAAGACTTCAAAGTCCCTTTCCTTGAAAAAATTCTTCACAAAATCACATATCTCCACTTCGTCGTCAACTACGAGCAACTTCACCATGATATCCTCCTCATCAGGCCCCGCCAGAGGCCTTATTGACTAGCTCTTCCAGACTCTTGAGACTTGTAATAGGTTTTTCAATAAAGGCGTATGCCCCTTCGGCCATCAACCTTTCTTTCGTTTTTCCAAAATCACTGTACGCAGTGATAAAAATGACCTTTGTTCCCGGATCTATTTTTTTTACCTCTTTCATGACTTCATCACCATTCAATCCCACCATTTTAAGGTCTAATAGAACCACGTCGTAACTCTCCGCGCGCATCATCCTCAGGGCCTTTTCTCCGTCCGGAGCCGTATCAATATCATATCCGCGCGGCTCGAAATACTGTTTGAGAATATGCGTAAAATCCTCCTCGTCATCTACTGACAGCATCCTCGGTTTGGGTGTACAATCCTTACTCAACTTTCATCCTCTCGACGCAAGAAACGGGAAACTCCAGCCTGACCACTGTCCCCTCTCCCTGCTCGCTTTCCACGCTTATTTTTCCCCCGTTATGTTCCACTATCTGTTTGACTATAAAAAGACCAAGGCCGGTGCCGGAGCCAGGATCCTTGGTGGAAAAAAACGGGTCGAAGATCTTTCCGAGATTAGCGAACGATATCCCTTTCCCTGAATCCTTTATTTCTATAAACACGCTTTTTCCGGCGCTGGACGCGGCCATAATTATCGTCCCTACCCCTTCCATCGCCTGGGCGGCGTTCCTCATTATGTTAAAAAATATCTCCTGCACCTGCTTGGGGTCGGCAGCTATCGGCGGCAGGTCCGGCTCTATATCCTGCTCAACGCTTATGTCGTCGAGATTCAGGTCATACTCGACCAGCGATATGACCTCCTCTATCTCTTTGGCGACGTCGACATCATCCCTTATACTGTCCCTTGAAGGTTTCGCGAAAGACGAAAGCTTTCTCGTTATCACCGTTGCCCTGTCCATCTCGCGTATGACCTTATCCATTATTGTCTGCGCTTTCTCAAGCAGCTCTTCGTGGCTCTTATCGTTATAGATCCCTTCTTTAAGGTTAAGAAGAAACATCTCGCATTGTCCGCGCGCTATTCCAAGCGGATTGCATATCTCGTGGTTTATGCCGGCAGAAAGAGTTCCTATTACCGCCATCTTCTCCCTCTGGGCCGCCCGCGCCTGGGCTTCGGAAAGCTTTTCAAAAAGCTGCGCGTTGACAATAGCTATAGAAAGTGTTCTCGCGAGCGGTTCCAGGATATCCAGATCGTCTTCCGTGAACTCCTCGTCTGATTTTTTCTTCCCCAGAGACAGCATCCCCACCATCTCGTTCCTGTGCGACAGGGGCAAAATCATCGCCGAATCCAGTTCGCGTATAATGTCTTTTTCTGCATCTCCGATGCCGCCGGAGATCTGTCCATTATCAAGACGAATATATTTCCCTTCCATTTTCAGGACGTCGATTATCCTGTCCCCGCTTGCGATCTCTATCCCGGACATAACCACGCCTTCGGATGCCGATACGTAAAAAAACTTCTCAGCCTCGTCGTAAAGCATGATCACGACATTCTCAAGTTTCATTATATCGACCAGTTTACAGACCGTCAGTTTGACAAGCATATCAAGGTAAAGAATTGTATTTACTTCATTCGAAAACATCCGCAAGGAATGCTTGTAATCATACTTTTTCTGAAAAAGAACCCTGTCAGATACGCCTCTAAGCACATTCTCCAGGGGCCTGAGCATCAACACAACAACAAAAACGCCGGGAATGACCGATACCCACCTGCGCGCCCCCGCAAGGTCCTTGAAACCCTCCTGGCTCAGAACGCTAAGAACAGCGACTACCACGCATGAGATCAGGAAAAGACCCGCAAAAACAAAAATTTTCTTGACACACGACTCCCGGATGAACCTTCCGGACAAATGTCGGACAGGAAGATAAGATATCACCCAGTCACGCGGATACTGAAAAAAAAACGGAAACAAGTTTTTCCCCCATTTAGTCCTGTAGATCATAAAGTATCCTTTTTCATCTTATATACCTTTATAGTTACGCCTCGTTCCTATCAAATGTAATGTCTCACGTTCCCCCGCTCCTGGTCTTCGATCCAGTCGTCAATGGTCTCTTTCTTGAACCTCCACTTTGACCCTACCTTGAAAGCCGGTATTTTCCCCTCCTGGGCGTGTTTGTAGATAGTAACCGTTTTCATTTTCAGGTAGTCCGCCAACTCATCCACGGTCATTACAAAACCAGCCATATCAACTCCTTGTCTTAATTAAGAAACATAAAAAACTAAAGCCCCCCGCTCAAGGGGAACCTGACACTATACATTCAGTTCTTCCTGACCTTCCAGTACCTCGTGAGGTCAAAACTGCCAATAACGTTCTTTATCATATCGACGTAAAAAATAAGCATATTGTGCGCCCTCGAAAGCGAAGTAACTAACTTTACTACTGCTTGTTATGAATTATCATTGCTTATCCTAAAATGGGATAATTTCATGTTAATTGTTACCAATTATCCTTTGACCTTGAGTATAATGAGAGCTAGGTGAAAGTCAAGGTTTTGCAGGTATTTTTTTGAGTATATACTCATCTGTACATACTCATATATACATATTACCTTTAAAATAAAGGATTTATGTATATGATGCCATATGCTCTAATATATGGTTTTGAAGTTGTTTTTTTGAGTATATACTATACTCAGGAGTGGGTTTCCAGCGGTAATTAATGGAAATTAAAGGATATTAAAGCTCAAGAGGATGTGAAGAGCAAGGTTGGTATATATGCCCGCCATCAGGTCGTCGAGCATTATTCCCCAGCCTCCGTGCAGGTCTTCAAGGGACTTCATCGGCGGGATCTTCACGATATCCAGGACTCTGTACAATATGAAACCGGTTATAACGGCAGGCCATGTCATCGGTACAAGAAAGAAAGCAACGAAGATGCAGGCGAACTCATCTATGACTATCATAGAGGGATCCTTCTCTTCCGAGGTCTCTTCCACTCTGGCGGAGGCTATGACTCCCGCGGCAAAAAGTACCAGAAAGACGATCGCGTACAATAAAAGGTGTCCGCGCAGCACGAAACACAAAAAGAGTCCCGTAAGGCTTCCGACGGTTCCCGGCGCTAGGGGAGCTCTTCCCAGCCCCAGCACCGTGGCTATAAGATAATACACATCAACCTTTTTCCCGCCGATCACTCTTCACCTCTTCGATTATTACCGTTGTCAAATATGTATTTTTTATTTCCCGCCAGGTATGACGCTCCGCTTATTATGGTGAGAAGGACCGTTATGAGCATCATGACAAAAATAACCTGCCTGTACCAGTATTCGAAAGTCGGGTTCCAGAGCCCGAAGGTCTTCACCCCCGCCTCTCTTATTACTATGAAAACCAGTATGACGAAGATGGACAGCATCTGGGAAGCTGTTTTGTGTTTACCGCCCTTTCCCGCGGGAAGGACTTCGTTGTTCTTCAAAGCCATCACCCGGATACCCGTTATAATAAGTTCCCTCATTATGATGATCACAACCATCCACGCCGGAACAAGCTTCATCTCGACAAACGCCAGGAACGCCGCCAGCGTCAGCACTTTGTCAGCCACCGGGTCCATGATCCTTCCGAAGTCGGAGATTATATTGTATTTCTTGGCAATGTACCCGTCAAGATAGTCCGACAGCGCGGCCAGTATGAATACCACAAGAGCCGCCGCCTTGCAGATGACCGATCCCGAAAAAAGAAGTATCATAAAAACGAACGTAAGAAATATCCTCACCAGTGTTATCTTGTTGGGCAGGTTCATATAACTTCCCCCATAAGGTCATATTCAAACGTTCCCGTTATCCGAACGTCGGCAAAATCGCCCGGAGCGAGTTTTCCGCCTTTAACGTGGACCGTGCCGTCGACTTCTGGAGCGTCCATCCAGGTCCTGCCCAGATACAATCCCTTTTCAGCCGGATCCTCTTCGTCTATAAGGACCTCTATCTCGGAGTCCAGGAACTTCAGGTTGTTCTCAGCCGATATATTCTGCTGCAATTTCATTACCTCGTCGAACCTTTCTTTCTTCAGTTCATCCGGGACATGCCCGCTGAATCCGTAAGCCGGTGTCCCTTCCTCCCTGGAGTATATAAAAGCTCCCAGTCTTTCGAACATTGTCTCCTTAAGAAAATCAATAAGCTCGGAAAACTCCTTCTCCGTCTCCCCGGGAAACCCGACGATAATGGACGTGCGCAGTGAAACATTATCTATCCTGTCCCTTATCTTCCCGACCAGAAGTTCGATGTCCCGCCTTGAGACCCTGCGATTCATCTTCTTCAACACCATATCGTTAGCGTGCTGCACCGGCAGATCAACGTATTTGCAGATATTCGGAGTTCCGGCAATAACGTCTATAAGCTCGTCGGTAAAATGCGCGGGGTGGGCATACAGCAGCCTTAACCATTTTCCCTCCATCAAAGGGCTCACCTCCCTAAGAAGTTCCGCCAACTCCGATTTTCCGGACCGGTCGATGCCGAATGATGTCGTATCCTGCCCTATGAGTATAAGCTCTTTTATGTCGCTCTTCTTCTTCAGGGCCTTTACCTCTTCGACAACAGAGCTTATCTCCCTACTTCTTCTGGGGCCTTTAAGGTCAGGGATAACACAGTATGAACAACGGTTCGAACAGCCCTCCTGGATCTTAACGTACGCGTAGTGGCTTTCCGTAAGTATCTCCCTGTCATAAAGGTGGTCGTACAGAAAATCCGGCGTGGCGGAGACCTCTTCTATCTGCTCTCCGGCAAGAAGCGAATCGACAAGAAGCGGCAATCTCTTAAAATCCGCGGTACCGAACAAACCGTCTATCTCGGCTATCTCGTCCTTCAGCTCCTTCGGATACCTCTGGGAAAGGCAGCCACAGACTACGATCTTTTTTATCTTTCCGGCTTTTTTCATCTCCGCCAGAGCAAGGATCATGTCCACGGACTCCTGCTTGGCGTCCTGTATAAAACCGCAGGTATTCACTATGGCTATGTCAGAGCCTTCGGGGAATTCATTTATAACGAACCCTTCCTTCTTCAGGAGCCCCAGGAGGACTTCACTGTCCAGAAGATTACGGGGACAACCAAGACTGAGCAAATACACGCTTTTCTTTTCCATGTGATTATTTGAGGTGGGCTACCCATTCGTCTCCGACCTGGACGCCTTTGTCGGATACTTTTATATTCTTTACCACTCCTGCGGCGACAACGCCGAGCTTGCGTGTGTTGACCGTAAACTCGAGCTCGCCCGCTTTGCCTGTCCAGACAGTGAGCGGGCCTGCGGACCTCCAAGTCTTCTTTTCGCCTTTTTTCATTACTATGTCCGACAATATACGCTCTTCTCCGTCAGCGATCTGGACCCAGACTTCATCCTGCGCTGTGAGGGTAAGAACAACTGTCACTTTTTTGTCACTTTTTTCCGGGGCCGCTGCCGCCGGTTTTCTTTTAGGAACGCTCTTCTTGATCACGACCGCTGGTTTTACCGCAGACACCTTCACCGGCGCACCCGCTCTTTCGTCTCTTGAACCGAGCCTGGACCTTACCATACCTATGAGAACAAAAACGAGTACCAGGAAAACGACCGAAAGCGCCGCCACTAGAATAAGCTGCATTTTTTTTTGGGCCGCATCGCCAAGAAGCTCGTCCTTCTCTTCCGTTTCGGTAGATTCCACCTGCAATGTGAACTCACGGCCGGGTATGTCGGATGATATTTCTTCGTATTTTCTGAGAATATCCTCGGTGTCGATGCCGAGAAAAATAGAGTATTTTCTGAGGAAACCTTTGAGGTAAGGTTTGCCCAGCCTGTCGAAAACGCCTTTTTCTATATCCCTTACGACGTTTATGTGTATATGGCTGCTATGGGCAGCTTCTTCCGCGCCCAGGCCTTTTTCCTGCCTGGCGTCTTTAAATATTTTTCCGATCTCTCTTGATGTGGCCATATTACTACTCTTCTATTAGCTCGAGGTCATCAATAAGGATCTCTCTGGGCTTCGACCCGTTGTAAGGTCCTACTATGCCCTCGTCCTCCATAATGTCGACCATTCTGGCGGCACGCGTGTAACCGACCCTGAGCTTTCGCTGTATCATTGAAACAGATGCCTGCTTTGTTACGATAACTATCTTCACTGCCTCTCTGTAAAGATCATCCTTCTCCTGCGCTACGCCGGTCGCTTTCGTTTCCTGTTTTTCAACGGCTTCAGCGATATACTGCGGCGGCGCCTGATCCTTAATAAAATTCACAACGTCCCTCAGCTCGCTGTCCTCAACGAGGCTGCACTGCCCCCTGATGACCGAGGATTCGCCGGGCTCCATAAAAAGCATGTCTCCTCTTCCCAGAAGTTTATCCGCGCCGTTAACGTCGAGTACCGTGCGTGAATCCACTTTGGAAGCGACCTGAAAGGATATCCTCGCGGGAAAGTTAGCCTTAATAACACCGGTGATAACGTTCACCGAAGGCCTCTGGGTGGCAAGTATCATATGTATTCCCGCGGCCCTTGAAAGCTGGGCGATGCGCATTATGGACCCTTCCACGTCCTGCTGGGCCACCATCATAAGATCCGCGAGCTCATCGACTATTACGATTATATATGGCAGGTTTTCATCGTCCTCTTCCTGCCTGTCTTTATAGGCGCCTATGTTCCTTACGCCTTTGCCGGCAAAAACCTCATAGCGCCTCTCCATCTCTGATACTACCCAGCCGAGAGCGGCCGCGGCCTTTTTTGGACTGGTGACTATGGGACACACCAGATGCGGGATCCCCGCGAACATAAGAAGTTCCACACGCTTCGGGTCGATCATGAGGAATTTAACTTCGCTCGGCGAAGCGTTATAAAGTATGCTGCATATAACGGCGTTTATACAGACCGTCTTACCCGACCCGGTAGCTCCGGCTATCAGAAGGTGCGGCATCTTCGCCAGGTCCGTAACTATGGGAACACCTGAGATGTCCTTACCTATCGCGAGCTTGATAGCCGACGTCTCATTTGTGTACTCGGTCGTCTCAATTATATCCCTCAAAAGCACTAGTTCGCTTTTAGCGTTGGGGACTTCGATGCCCACCGTCCCCTTGCCCGGAAGCGGAGCGACTATCCTTATATTGGCAGACTTCATCGCGAGAGAAATATTATCACTGAGGGATGTTATCTTGTTTACCTTGGTACCCGGGGCCGGTTCAAGCTCGTACAAAGTTATAACGGGCCCACGGTTTATTTTGACGACTTTAGCTTCGACTCCGAACTCAAGAAGAGTCCCTTCGAGAATAGCGGCCTTTTTCTTGAGATCATCTTCGGCCTCCCTGGAATTGACTTTCGAGGGAGCCTTAAGAAGTTCCATCCCGGGCAGTTTGTACTCTATCTCTTCGCCGTCCTCTCCCGAGGCGACCGGAGCCACACGTACAGGTTTAGGCGCGGCTTTTTCTATCTTTTTCGGCACGACGATCTTCGGTTCTGACCCGCCCGCGGAACCCGGGCTCGGCCCCTTCCGCGCCTGTTCGACCTGTTTTCTGACCGTCTCCAGTTTTTTGGCTATCTGTTCCTTCGCCGACGCTATCCTGCTCTTCGCGGGGGGTGAAGGTTCCTGCCTTCGCGCCGGCCTCTCGGGGATCCAGGATCTCACGCGTTCGGGAGTGCCAGATATAAACCGGATCACCCTTACTACGATGGGAAGAAGAAGGAACTCCGTCGCTATAAGGACTGAAAGTATTATCATTGCCGTTATAAAAACAGACGCCCCGAGCCTTCCCAGGTACTCCAGCAGGAACGTGGAAGTAACGCTTCCTATCAACCCTCCGCTGGAAAAAGCCATAGCCCTGCTCGAATCGGCGAACATGCTCAAGCTGGCGCTTACCGCCGTGACAAGAACTATCGTCCCGAAAAGTTTAAAAAAGACTTTGCTGTGTTCCATCTGCAGAAGTCGTGAGACTCCCCAGATCATTATGAGTATAGGGATGACATAGGCGGCTCTGCCCATCAGGAAAAGAAGTACTCCTCCGATAAAGGCACCCGCCACACCCGTAGCGTTACGGGGAACCGCGTTAGGAGCACTGCTGTAAAAAGACAGGTCCTGTTCGCTGAACGTGAATATGCTTAGAAAAAGAAAAAGGCTCGCGGCGAAAAGTACGACAGCTATTATTTCGTTCTTTCTGGTCTGATCCATTTTAAGCTACTTCCAGTACATTATGCCACCAAGTCCGAGAATAAAACAGTACGCGGCAAAAAATATTAAGACTTTACCTTCCATCACTTTCCACAAGATCTTCAGGCTTACAAACCCCGTAACGAACGCCGCCGCCATTCCGGCGGAATAATTCAAAAGCGTCCCGGGTGCCGCCTGAGCCGCGTCAAAAGTGACCGCTTTGTACGCCACCGCTCCGGCGATAGCCGGTATTGCCAAGAGAAACGAGAACCTGAACGCCTCCTTCGGCTTTATCCCGCACAAAAGTCCCGCACATATGGTGGTTCCGCTGCGGGATATTCCGGGGAGCAGAGCGCAGGCCTGAGCGAGTCCCGTCACGACGGACGACCCGAAACCGGGCTCTTTATCAGTGCGGCTTTTAAACCACAGGCTGAACTGTCCGGCCAGGAGGATGAGCCCCGTCACCAGGAGCATTACCGAAACTCTCACGGGATCCCCGAAAAGAGAAGTTATCCTATCCTCGAACAACAAGGCCACTCCGACCGCGGGTACCGTACCGATCGCGATACATATCAGCATCTTTACATCCCTGTTTTTTATCAGCTCGAGTATATCCTTACTAAAATACAGGATTATGGCCAGAAGTGTCGCACCGTGAAGGCATATATCAAAAAACATATCGGGCTCTTTAATGCCGAAAAAACTGTGCAGCATGACAAGATGCCCCGAACTTGAAACGGGGAGAAACTCAGTTATCCCCTGAACTACACCGGCTATTATCGCTTCAATTATGGTCATTTGTCAGTTTTAAGCTGTCAGGATAAAGCTGCAAGACCGCACCGCTTATCCCTTATCACTTATCCCCTTCAAGCCCGTATGGCCGAATCCACCGTGAGCTCTCTCTGTATCTCCGAGCTCGTCAGTCTCGACGAAATCAGCACGCGTAACTTCCCTGATGACCATCTGGGCAAGCCGATGACCTCTCTCGATAAGAAAATCCTCTTTACCGATATTGGTCACTATAAGGTTTATCAGCCCTCTGTAATCAGAATCTATCGTCCCGGGAGTATTTACCAGCGTGATGCCGTGCTTCAGAGCCAGGCCGCTTCGCGGCCTGGTCTGAGCTTCAAAACCCTCCGGCAGCTCGATGTATATGCCGCAGGATATAAGTTTTATTTCTCCGGGAGAAATGACCGTACTGTTCTCTACGTCAGCGTACAGGTCGACCCCACTTGACCCCGCAGTGGCATAAGACGGTACAGGAAAATCTTTCGCGCTATCTTTGCGCTTGATGTTTATTTTTACAGTTTTCACTTTTTATATTTCCAAAACGGGCCTTATTCGGCCTGTTTGATGCTTAGTTTAACACGGCCCTGATCATCTACTCCGATGACCTTGACCTTTACTTCCTGACCTTCCTTGACGACGTCCTCGACGTTCTTGACGTATTCTCCGGAAAGTTCGGATACGTGAACAAGGCCTTCTTTGCCCGGAAGGAACTGTACAAAAGCTCCGAAGTCCATAAGCTTGACTACCGTGGCGTCATAGGTCTTGCCTATCTCCGGCTCTTCCAGGATGCCTTCTATGATCTTCACTGCCGCGTCCAGAGATTCCTTGTTGGAAGAAGCTACCTGGCAGGAACCGTCATCTTCGATGTTTATGTCGGCTCCTGTTTCGGCTATTATGCCTCTTATTACTTTTCCGCCCTGTCCTATGACTTCGCGTATCTTGTCCACCTTGACCATGATGGTGACTATCCTCGGCGCGTTCGGCGACATCTCTTCCGCAGGCTTCCCGATAGTCTGGTTCATGTGTCCGAGGATCTCTTTGCGGGCTTTTTTGGCCTGCGCGAAAGCCTCTTTCATGATGGTGTAATCGATGCCCTTTATTTTAAGGTCCATCTGCACGGCCGTTATGCCGGCTTCGGTACCCGCTACCTTGAAGTCCATATCTCCGAGATGGTCTTCCGCCCCGGCGATATCCGTAAGGACCGCGTATTTATCGCCTTCCTTCACAAGACCCATCGCTATGCCGCTTACCGGCGCCTTTACCGGCACACCGCCGGCCATCAGGCTCATGGAACTCGCGCATACAGTCGCCATAGAACTTGACCCGTTCGACTCAAGTATCTCCGACACCAGTCTTATGGTATACGGAAACGCCTCATTGTCGGGAAGTACGGGAGTAAGCGCTTTCGCCGCGAGGGCGCCGTGGCCTATCTCTCTTCTTCCGGGGCCGCGCATCGGCCTTGTCTCTCCGACGCTGAACGAAGGAAAGTTGTAATGCAGCATGAACGTGCGTTTCATCTCGCCTTCCAGAGCGTCGATCCTCTGCTCATCGGAAGTCGTGCCGAGAGTCAGGACCGAAAGAGCCTGAGTCTCACCGCGCGTGAAAAGCGCCGAACCGTGCGTCCTCGGAAGTAGGTTCGTCTCCGAGCTCAGCTGGCGTATCTCATCGAAAGCCCTGCCGTCGATGCGCTTCCTGTCGTTAAGGATAACGTCCCTGACGACCTCTTTTTCGACGTCTCCGACGGCGGTCTTTATATCTTTTGCCAGACCTTTTTCCCCGTCCGGATCTTCCGCTGCAACCAGACTCGCGAGAAGAGCGTCCAGCTGCTCTACGCGCTGCTGCTTCTCCGGCATCTGCAGTATTTCTTTTATCTTCGCGCCGGAAGACTGTTTGACCTTCTCATAGATCTCTTCGTTCTTCGCGGCGATAGTTATGTCTTCTCTCTTTGTTTTACCCACTTTCTCCCTTAACTTCACCTGGGCGTCAAGAAGCGGCTTGAGACCTTCGTGACCGAACTTGATGGCCTCTACCATCTTGTCCTCGCTCAATTCTTCCGAACCGGCTTCAAGCATTACGACGCTCTCGTCATTAGCTACCATGACTACGTCAAGAACGCTATTTTCCATCTCCTCAAAGGTAGGATTGAGGATGAACTGGTCGTCGACCATGCCCACCCTGGCCCCGGCTATGGGACCGTCAAAAGGTATCTCGGAAATAGTAAGAGCAGCCGATGCACCGGTAAGTGCCAGAACGTCGGGATCGTTTACCCCATCATAAGACAGCACGGTGGCAACCACCTGCACTTCGTTAAGCATCCCTTTCGGAAAAAGCGGCCTGATCGGCCTGTCTATCATCCTGGATGTAAGGATCGCCTTTTCTGAAGGACGACCTTCTCTCTTAAAAAACCCTCCGGGTATCTTTCCCGCAGCGAATGTCTTTTCCTGATATTCAACCGTCAGGGGAAAAAACCCCATATCTTCCCTTGCCTGCTTGGCGCAACAACATGCCACAAGGACCATCGTCCCGCCACACTGCATGGTAACTGACCCGCCGGCCTGCTTAGCCAGCTTTCCTGTGCCTATTATTATTTCTTCTCTTCCCGTACTTACTCTGATCTCTTCCATTTTTACGTTTCCTTTTTTTTTCTTTTCTCTCGTTTACCTGCATCCATCCCCCAGAAAACCCTTATTTTCTGAGGCCTAACTTCTTGATAAGTTCTTTGTACTTTTCATTTTCCGTCGATTTCAGATACGCAAGAAGCTTACGCCTCTTGTTGATCAGCATCAAAAGACCTCTTCTTGAATGAAAATCCTTCTTATGCTTCTTGAAGTGTTCCGTCAGGCCTGTAATCCGCTCGCTGAGAAGTGCTATCTGCACCTCAGGCGACCCTGTATCGGTATCATGCATTTTGTGCTCTTTGATGATTTCTTCTATCTTTTCTTTTACCAGTGACATTTTGAGTCACCTCCTTTCTAATCTTTAATATTATGTAATATCATCATTTTTACGTCTATACGGCGATTATAGTAGCACATAAGCGTATCTTTGTAAACACTATTAATATGTATAGATAGGGGTCGTCCGCAAGGCGGAGTGGCTGAGTCTAGAATGGTCGGTTAATCCGGTGAAAAAAGGGTCTCTTATCTATAAACTCTTGTATTTCCTTATCTTATGAACCACTCTTTTCCCGGACAGGACCTTTGAAGCTATCTCATTGTCTTTGGCGATCTGTTTCTTTAGAGCGTCCTCGTTCTTGAATTTTTTCTCACGCCGCAGCCTCTTTATGAAGAAAACCTCAAGCGTGTGGCCGTACAGATCTCCGTCAAAACCGTTTATATGGACCTCGATATGCGGTTCTTTCCTCTTTTTCAGCTTCCTGCCATAAAAAGTGGGTTTGAACCCGATATTGAGGACTCCGTCAAAGAGCTCTCCACCGACATCCACTTTGACGGCATATACCCCCGGCGGAGGGATAACCTCATGATGCGGATCGATATTCGCCGTGGGGACTCCAAGTTCTTTCCCCCTCGAATCCCCCGCCACTACGATTCCCAGGACGGATACCGGCCGCCTCAGCAGGTTCTCGGCTTTTTCGATGTCTCCCCTGATAATGAGGCTTCTCAGCCATGTACTGCTGACCACCCTGCCCCTTTTCTTTACGGGCCCGACCGCGTTAACGCTTATGCCGTACTTTTTTCCCAGATCTTTAAAGGACTGTACATTCCCGCTCTTACCGCTTCCGAAATGAAAATTGTTGCCTACAAATATTTTTTTCGCCCCCGTCGAGACCAGAACGCGTTTAATAAATTCCTCTGGAGACATAGACGCTATAAAATCGGTGAACCTTATTACGACCGTAGCGTCGACTCCCATCTTTTCGAACATAGAAAGGCGATGGTCGAGGGACATTATGCGTGGCGGGTTCTTCCCCGGGTCCAGGACGGCCTGCGGATGCGGATCAAACGTTATGACCACTCTGTCCTGCCCCGCGACGGTGGAAAAAATCACTTTATTGATCACTCTTTTGTGACCGAGATGTATCCCGTCAAAGATACCGATGGCAGCCACCGGATCTTTAAGTTTTCCGGCTATGTCCCTATACCCGTATAATGTTTTCATCTAGCTCTTTCCTGTTCATCCCGCGCAACTTCTCAAATGGAACCGCCTGCTCGATGGTAAAACTTCCCGACCTCGTCCTCCTGAGCTCCGACAGATGAGCCCCGCATCCGAGCTTCTCGCCTATATCGTCCGCCAGCTGCCTGATATACGTGCCCTTCGAACACGCTACCGATATTTTAACGAACGGTATGTCCACGTCCAGACGGTCCAATTTTTTTATAAATATTTTCTGCGGCGCTCTCTCAACTTCGATCCCGCGCCGTGCCAGCTTGTAAAGCCTTTCCCCGTTGATCTTCTTCGCCGACACCATGGGGGGAACCTGCTCTGTCTCCCCCTTGAAACATTCAAGAACCTCGGCGATATCCTCCGCCGAGCACTTTACCTCGGCCGTATGGATGACCTCCCCGTCACTGTCGGCTGAGTCAGTCCTCTCTCCCAGTTTCATCGTCGCCTCGTATTCTTTCTCCTCGCTCAGATACGTATTTGAAAGCTTTGTGGCCCTGCCAAGCAATAAAACCAGCACTCCCGTGGCGTTCGGATCCAGCGTTCCCGCATGTCCGACTTTTTTTATCGAGAACCTTTTCCGTACTATTTGAACGACGTCATGGCTGGTCATGCCCTTTTCTTTATCTACGACCAGAATGCCCGCCAAAAGTGAGTTTTCTTCCATTACTTTCGATACCTTTCATACAATGTTGTCGGCAAAAAAAACTCATCCGAGCATCTTTACCGTTTCCTTCAATACTTTTTTACGGGCCTCTTCCAATCCGCAGTCCAGGACGCATCCCGATGCCTGGGGATGCCCTCCTCCTCCGAAAACAGAAGCTATCCTGTTAACGTCAGTCTTTCCCTTGGACCTGAAACTTACGTTTACTTTTTTTGCGAAGACGGGAGACTCTTTAAAAAAAACAGCCACCTCGACCCCCTTTACCGCGCGGGGATAATTTATGAACTCATCGGTCGAAACAACGTCGGCGCCTTCTTCGGCGTACATTACCGCCGTAAGGCTTATATGCGCTACGCGGCCTTCCCCTTCCAGTTGCAGCGTAGAGAGGACTTTTCCCAGGATCCTAATATCGCAGACCGCCTTGTTCTCATAGATCTCGCCGCGTACTTTCTTCGGGCTAACTCCCAGAGCAATAAGCTCTCCAGCTATATCATGCGTCCTTTGCGAAGTGTTGTCATAATTAAACATCCCCGTATCCGTCACGATCGCCGCGTACAGACACTCGGCGAGATCTTTATCCATTTCCACGCCTGCTTCTTTCGCGAGGACATATACCATCTCGCCAACACTGCTCGCGGCCGGATCCACCCAGTTAACGTCGGCAAAAAATTCATTACTGACGTGATGATCGATGTTGATGGTGAAGGTTTTTTCTCCCGGATCCCCGCCCAGCGACCCTATGCGTTCCCTCACTGGACAGTCAAGTATCAAAACTGTTTCTACATTAAAACCTTCCGGAACCGACTTTCCGACCAAACCGGATCCCGACAGGAACTTTATATTATACGGAACATCGTCCTGGTCGACGAGTACCGCTTTTTTCCCCATCTTCGTCAGCATGCCCCACATCGCCAGCTGGCTGCCGATAGAGTCGCCTTCGGGATTCACATGAGCGGTTATCAAAAAAGAGTCCCTCTCCTTGATCGCTTCTATTACCTTTTTCAGGTCTTCTTTATTCATCGCTCATCCTTTCGTCATCCGTCTCGTCGTTCGTCTCGCCGTCCGTCTCTCCTTCTATACCCAGCTCTTTCTCTACCACGTCGAAGATCTTGTCTATAGATCCTTCCTTTTCGGCCTTACTATCCTCAAAAAATGTGAGATACGGCGTAAACTTCATGGCTATCCTTCTGGAAAGCTCCCCTCTAACAAAACTGCTGCAGCTTTTAAGACCCCGGGCGATACTGTCGGCATTGCCGTCTACCCCGGAAGGAACGTAGAAGACCTTCGCGTTCCTTAAGTCTCTTGATACTTCCACCTTTGTGATCGTAACACCATCCGTCCTCGGGTCATTAAGCTCTGTCTGCAGGATCACCGAGATCTCCCTCTTTATCAGTTCCGATATCCTGTCCATCCTGTCAATAGTCACTTGTTTTTCCTTTCGTTCCCGATAAGCTCCCGCATACACGCGAGCTCCTCTTTTTTACTTTTCAATTTACCGTCTATTTTTTCGCACAGTACCCCGCGGAGTATCGCCTTATACCGCGGGCCCGGCTTGAGCCCCTGTTTTATCAGGTCCCCTCCTTTTATCCGGAGAATGATACCGTTATATTCCGAAAAGAACTTTCGTACGCGCCTTTTCGCTATATCCGAGGACGTACGCGCCATGATGCAAAGCGTCACCTCATGCGCGAGCGGCTCGAGTATATCATATACCCGGCTCGGAAGCATCTTTTTCCGGGACGTAAGCTTCGCGAGGACTTTTTTTGTTTCCTTTTTATCAGAGCTGAGCCTCAGTCGTTCGCTTCTCGTAAAAACAAAATTCTCCAAAACCTCTTCCATCTGGGCGGGCGTAAGCGCGTCCAGTATTATCATGAAGTTCATCAGCCATATATCGAGCGGCCGAGCTCCCAATGCCCTGGCGGCATACCAATTCTCGCACTTCCTCAAGTTCGCCAAAGTTCCGCGGATAGATCTTTTCAGTACAAGTTCCGAATGTATAAACCTGAGTTCATGCAGTTCCCTCATCCTGAACACCGCCTTCTCCGGATTTTTTTCCTTTAGCATCAGGATAAGCTCGTCCCGTATCCTCTGGTTCTCCGTCCTCTTGAACATATCCTGACTGACAGCGTGCTTGATAAGATATTCCGTATGGTCATCGATAGAAAACCCCAGGCGCTGCTCGAACCTGACTGCCCTGAAAATCCGCGTAGGGTCGTCAATAAAACTTTTGTCATGCAGTATTCTTATCGTTTTCTTCTCCAGGTCTTTTACACCGCCGAAAACATCTATGAACATCCCGAAATGCGCTTTATTTACGGCTACCGCCATGGCATTGACCGTAAAATCCCTGCGGTACAGGTCCTCTCTCAACAAGCTGAACTCCACCGTGGGGAGTGCCGCGGGCTTTTTATATACTTCTTTTCTCGCGGTAGCGATATCTATCTTGAACTTGTTATCCGCGTGCAGCGACGGCCCCAGCCATTTCGGCCATTTGTTCACGACCGTGGAAGTCCCGAACTTATGATGGACGACAAGTGTCCCTTTCATCTTTTCGGAGAGTATCTTACCGAACCGTATTGCGTCACCCTCAACTACTATATCCAGATCATAGTTCTTCTTCCCCATCAGGAGATCCCTTACAAATCCCCCGACCAGAAAAACGTTCATGCCGTGTTCGTCCCCCATCTTCCCGATAGACTTTATGAGGGTCAGCAGTTTCGGCGGCAACGACTTCTTCATTTTTCCGGAAAGATCCTTCAGTCCGGTCTTCCTTTTGCTGGCGACAGTAAAAAAAGAACTGTGCACTTTCCGAAGGACATCGGTCCTGGTGACTATCCCGATGATCCTGTTACCCTCTATGACGGGTATCCGTCCCTTGCCCTTTTCCATAAGGATCTTCCTCAGTTCATACAAAGGCGTCGCCGGATCGACCGTGACAAGTTTTGTGGCCATATAGCCCTTCACCCTGGAGTGTCCCATCTTTTTATTGATGGCTTTTTTGAGATCGCCCGCGGTTACGATACCTACAAGCTCAAAATCTTCATTAAGCACCGGAGCACCCTTATAACCGAACCGCTCAAGCCTGCCCATGACTTCAGTCACTTTGTCGTCCTCGGAAACCGTTTTCACCGGAAAGTTCATTATGTCCCTCGCGTAGACTTCGGGCATCGTCATCTTCTCTATCATCCCGACGATAGACGAAGTGATCTCCGCGTGCCCCGTGCCTTCGACCCGGGCGCTCGCCGCGCTTGAATGTCCCGCGCCCGCGAAATGCCCCATGATCTTGTTCACATCTATCGGCGCCATCCTGCTTCGTGCCAGTATCTTCACCCTACCATGGTTGGTAAACATGGCGAAGATAACGGGATAGTTTTCCACGTCCTGCAGCTTGTGGACAACAGTACCGAGCTCGCCGTCAAAATCACTGGTATCGGTCGCAGCGAAAGCTACGGGTATGCCATTAACATCGACGACCTTGACAGACTCAAGAAGCTCTATAAACACCGACAACTCTTTGCCCGAGAGTTCCCTGTTAAGATACGACGATACCGCGTTAAGATTGGCCCCGATCGCCAGCAGTGCGCTTACCATATCGACGTCCAGCTTAGTGGTAGTCGGATATGACAGCGACCCTGTCTCTTCGTATATCCCGAGAAGCATCAAAGTCGCTTCCAGGGGCGTAAAATCCAGTTTCCCCTTACGCAGCATTATTTCAAGAAGCAGCGAAACCGTCGCGCCGACCTCTTTGAAGACCTCTTTGTTTCCTTTTATATCGAACCTGGTCCTGGGATGATGGTCGTAGATATGCACTTTCATCCCTTTTTTTTCCAACAGGTCCGCCGATATCCCGATGCGCGAGGCATGGCGGTTATCGACTATTATCAGGCGTGTAACATCATCCATCCTGCAGGTCTTCTCGTCCTCTATCTTCACTTTATCCTTGATGAGCGAAAGAAAACTCCTGACAGCCTTCTCCTGCGACCCCGGCAAAAGAAGCCGTGCCTTCGGATAAAGCTTCCCCGCCGCTACGAGTGAACTCAAAGCGTCGAAATCAGCATTTTTGTGGGTAGTAATAAGATCCATCTATGCTCGCTACTTTTGTATATCGTATTTAGTATCTAGTATTTAGTAATAAAAATAAAAAAACGTCATCCCCGCATGTGACCGAGGGGCAAAGGCCCCCGAGAAAATGCCGAATGCCAGGGGGCTTCGGCCTCTAAGCGGATAATATTAAAATACGTCATCCCCGCATGCTCTAAGCGGGGATCTCGTAAGAATGTCTACTTTTATGTGATCCCGGATATTCGCATTCCGCCTTCGCCAAGGCTATGGCGGACAGGTTGGCGAATTCCGGGATGACGTTTTGATTCCCGCTAGAGTTTATCCTGTACCAAAC
>JAVCCB010000081.1 GCA_030765685.1 Candidatus Tantalella remota
GAGTACGTTGATGATGTCCTCGAATTTTGACGGATTCAGTTTTCTCAGCAGGTCTCTCATACCGCTGGACTCCAGCTGGAACACACCACCCGTTTCCGCCCGGGCAAGAAGACCGTAAGTATTCTCGTCCTCAAGGGAGATAGTATCAATATCCACGTCGATCTCTCTCGTGCGTTTTACTATCTTCACCGTCTGGTCTATGACTGTCAGCGTCTTGAGGCCCAGAAAGTCCATCTTAAGCATCCCTATCTTCTCGAGGGACGTCATCGCGTAACCGGTGGTTATCTGGTCGTCGGACGTCTTGCAGAGCGGGATCCGTTTCATGAGCGGAACGTCGGATATAACGACTCCGGCCGCGTGAGTGGACGCGTGGCGGCTCAGGCCTTCAAGCCTCTCGGAAATATCTATGAGCTGCTTTATGACCGGGTCCTCGTCATAGCTGGCTTTAAGTTCCGGTTCGATGTTAAGCGCCTGCTCAAGAGTTATGGGCTTGGTGGGGTCGATCGGGTTCGGAACCAGCTTCGCTATCCTGTCCACCTCGGAAAAGGACATTCCCATTACGCGCCCCACGTCCCGGAGTACGCCTTTGGCGTTCATACTGCCGAAAGTTATGATCTGGGCAACGTTCTCTTTGGAATATTTCTCAACGACATAATCTATGACCTCGCTCCGTCTTTCATAACAGAAATCTATATCGATATCAGGCATCGATACCCTCTCAGGATTCAGGAACCTTTCGAAGATGAGACCGTATTCAAGCGGGTCCAGATCCGTGATTCCCAAAGCATAGCTTACGATACTGCCCGCCGCGGACCCCCTTCCGGGACCTACGGGTATACCCTGCTCTTTAGCGTGATTTATAAAATCCCACGTGATAAGAAAATAGCTTACGTACCCCAACTGCTTTATTATCTTCATCTCGTGGGCAACGCGCTTTTTTATCTCTTCCGTGATGTCGGTATACCGTTTTTTTATACCTTTGTCCACGAGGCGCGCGAAAAAGACGTCATTATCTTCCCCATCAGGGGCCTTGAATTTGGGCAGATGGATCTGGCTGAAATCAAGTTCCACATTGCATCTGTCGGCTATCCTCACTGTGTTCTTTACCGCCTCCGGAACATCCTCGAATGCCTTCTTCATCTCATCGGGAGATTTAAAATACATCTGGTCAGTCTGGAATCGCATCCGGTTTTCCGCGTCGATCGTCGTCTGGGTCTGTATACAAAGAAGCGCGTCGTGCGCTTTGGCGTCGCTCTTTTCGAGGTAATGGACGTCGCTGGTTGCTACCAGCGGAAGATCCAGCTCTTTAGAGAGCTTGATCAGGAGGTTGTTGAGCTTGAACTGCTCTTCCATGCGGTTATCCTGTATCTCCAGGTAGAAATCATCCTTGCCGAAGATCTCAGAATATTCGGTCGCCCTTTTTTTTGCTTCATCCCACTGATCAGATAAAAGAAAATGAGCGACCTCGCCCTTAAGACAGGCAGACATGGCAATAAGCCCCTTGCTGCACCGGGCAAGCACTTCCTTATCCACCCGGGGCTTGTAGTAAAAACCTTCGAGATACCCCAGGGATACTATTTCCATGAGGTTCTTGTATCCGGTCAAGTTCCTGGCTAAAAGTACAAGATGGTGGGAGGCGCCCTTTATGCCGTGGCTTGTCTTGTCAAACCGGCTTTCGGGCGCGACGTATATCTCGCAACCTATTATCGGCTTGATGCCCCTAGCCTGGGCTTTCTGGTAGAACTCTATCACACCGAACATGTTCCCATGATCGGTTATCGCGCAAGCCGGCATATTATAGCTGTTCGCCAGGTCAAGCAGCCTGTCAAGGCGACAAGCCCCGTCAAGAAGGCTATACTGCGTATGAACATGCAAGTGGACAAAATCAGATCTTTGTTCAGTCATAGTAAAAGGTGGTCCGTTGAGCGATGAAGCGTGATGCAACCAGCGAGGCGACTCACAAAGAGGCATCACCCGTCACGAAGCGGAGTTAATAGTTATCTTTTCATGCCGACGCGCTGCGCCATCTGATAAACTTTCCCTTCCGTCTGTATGGAAGGGGCTACTATCATCTTTACTTTCTGCATCTCTTTGATGTTGTGTGCTCCCAGGTTTCCCATACTGGTGGCAAGGGCACCTACGAGGTTCTGTGTGCCGTCATCCATCCGGGCCGGGCCGTACAGTATCTCTTCGAGAGATCCTGTGGTCCCCACGTTTATCCGGGTACCTCTTGGCAGAGAAGGATGCGGCATGGCCATGCCCCAGTGATAACCTTTTCCCGGAGATTCGGTAGCTCTGGCGAACGCGTTACCAAGCATAACGGCATCGGCGCCCGCTGCAAAAGCTTTACACACGTCTCCGCCGGTAGCCATTCCGCCGTCGGTGATTACCGGGACATATTTCCCCGTTTCATTGAAATACACGTCCCTGGCCGCGGCACAGTCACAGGTAGCGGTTATCTGCGGAACACCTATACCCAGGACACCCCGCGAAGTGCAGGCGGTACCGGGGCCGATACCCACGAATATACCCTGACAACCTGTCTCCAAAAGGGACAGCGTCACATCGTGATCGACACAGTTACCGAAAAGAACGGGAATTTTCATATCCGCGACGAACTTGTACAAATCAAGCGGTTCATACTCGCTCGATTCGTGTTTAACGCTAATGACCGTGGATTGTATGATGAAGATGTCGCAACCGGCATCCCTGGCTATGGGGCCGAACTCTCCGGCCACCTGGGGATTGGAACTTACTATTGCCGGAACTCCCGCCGCTTTTATCTCTTTTATGCGCTTGACTATGAGTTCTTTTTTGATAGGAGCTGAATACACATCCTGTATCACCCTGGTGGATTCGTGGACGTCGCTTTTGATTATCTTCTCCACTGCCTGCGTGGGGTCTTCGTACCTGGTAGATACACCTTCCAGATGCAGAACGGCGATCCCGCCCATCTTGCCCATGGCAACGGCGAAATTAACGTCTACAACACCGTCCATGGATGATGCCATGATAGGTATGTCTAACTTTATGCCGCCTATTTCACATGAAGTGTCTACATCATTCGGGTTTATCGTAAGATCACCCGGTACTAAAGCTACCTCGTCAAAACCATAACTACGCCTGGCTTTCCTGTCTTTGCCGACCCACAATCCCATGTTAGCCTCCCTGTATAGAGTTTTTATTAATATTGTAAATAGAAAAAGTTAAAGATGTTGAGGGATATAATACTAAAGTGCCCTATGTTTGTCAAGGATAAGTGTAAATGAAGTAATTAGAACGACTTATGGGGTGCGCATAGTTGGCGCTCTGGCTGTGAACAGTAAACTGGAAACGGGGAACTGCTAACAGGTCCTAGGTCCTGGGTACCGGGTACCGAGATTTGGATATCAGGGAATCAGGTTATTTGGAACTAGGTTATCAGGGTATTGGGATATCAGGAATGAACCCTCGAACGTCATTCCCGCGTGAAGCGGGAATCAAATAGAAGTAATAATGTTTATTGGATCCCCGCTTTCACTGCGCCTGCGGCTTGCGGCCCCTTACATGCTTGCCTCGTTTGCATGCACGGTGTCGCGGGGATGACGATGTCCATTTTTACTTTGAGAGTGATCTAAATCCCTCGACTCCCCTTCGACTCACTTCGTTCGCTCAGGGTCGCTCGGGATGACAGTACTTCTGTCATTTTGCCTGTCCGCCGTAGCTTTAGCAAAAGCGGGAGCGGAGTGCCCAACAAGTCCGCCGAAGCCTTGGCGAAAGAGAAAGGGCACGTAGTCGAGAAATCTAATGGTACCGGGTCCTGAGCCGATACCCGGTACTCGATACTCGGTACCAATGGCGAGCAAGTCCTAAACGCTAGAAAACTACCTTAAGCTCTATTCCTAAAACGTTATATGCCGTCCATTTGGCTTTATCGGACCTGCTTATCTGCCACAGATAGAACAGGTCTCCCTTGAGATGTTCGAAGAGTTTGAACGTAAACCCGTTATATATCCTATTTCGGCTAAGGTTCCCGCTATGAAGATCAACAAAGATCTCGTCAGCCGTATAAGGCTGTATCTCCATCTTTGTCCATTTCCACGGATATTTAACAGTTAGCTCATTTCTGTAACGCCAGACGTCGTCCTTGCCATCACGTATTCTCAGCTCCATCCTGTTCCTGTCAGAAAACTTGAAACCGTATAGCTTCCATTTGAGAGTAGCATTAACATGCGGCCTATTCTCGAGCTTCCATTTACCGTTACTGTTCTTCTCGTATATCAGGCGGTAATTCACCCCGAAGTACAGCGCGTCCGCTGCTTTAAATGCGAAACCGCCGTCCGTGTGGGTATAGTAAAACTCGGAAACGTTATTCCCGAACCTTAGCTCCTGCTCGGCTTTGAACTTGAGACGGTCGTTTATCTTAGCGTCAACTTTATCGGTGTTCCATATCTGAAAATCGCCGTACTGAAAAGCGAACGC
>JAVCCB010000059.1 GCA_030765685.1 Candidatus Tantalella remota
AGACAACATCCCCTCGGAGAAGTATGCTCTTACGAACACCATCCCGAAGCAGGCAAGACTACCGATATGGGCTGGGAAATATATCCGGAAGGACTGTATGAAGTAGTCAAAAGTTTTTCAAGATATGAACTTCCGATAATGATAACAGAAAACGGACTTGCCACCACCGATGACGCCCTGAGAAGATCCTACATAAAGGGCCACCTCTCTCAACTCCTCAGAGCTATTAACGAAGGCGCGAACGTGTCGGGATACCTTCACTGGTCACTTCTGGATAACTTTGAATGGGTTCATGGATATTCTAAACGCTTCGGCCTTATCGAAGTAGACTACTCCTCTCAAAAACGCACTATACGTGATTCAGCAAAATATTACTCCGATATAATACGCACGGGAAAGATCTAATCTGGCAAAAACTACCCCTGCTAGAAATCCCGTCTAAAATGACAAATGACAAAATCCAAAACCCAAATGAAATCCAAAATTCAAATGACAAAAAAATTAAAACCTTTACAAGCTTTCCATCCCTACTTGGCAAATAAAGACCTCCAAAAATTAATACTCATACACAATAGCGTTATTGAGAGACCGTAAAAGAGATGCCTGTTTGGGCTTTAATGATTTGGATTTCTTTTGGATTTTGGGCTTAGGATTTTGGGTTTTATTCTAACCTGGTCATATCTGTGGGATGCGTTCCAGTTCTTCGGTGCTGAGTTCCCAGTCGGACGCGGCGATATTACTCTTCAGCTGATCGCTTGAACGGCATCCGACTATGCAGCTGCCTACTTCAGACCGGCTCAAAACCCAGTTCATAGCTACCTGCGATGTGGGAACACCGTGCTCGTCTGCAATATCGTCAAGGACGTCCACCAGGCCTCTTGCCTGGCTCCAAAAAGGCTCCCTGTAGAACTTATAAAAAAAGGATTTCACATCCCCCTTGGATACCTGCGGCAGTTCTTTATATTTACCCGTAAGGATACCCCCGCCCAAAGGACCGTAAGAAAGGATCGATACACCCTTCTCACCGCAGAACGGGATTAGGTCTTCCTCTATCTCCCTATCTAAAAGGGAATACTGAACCTGATTGCTCACCACATTGGAAAATGTCAAAGCTTCGGCGAGCTGCTCTTCGGAAAAGTTAGACACACCTATATGTTTTATTTTCCCTTCCCCGACAAGCGCGTTAAGCTCTCCGAAACTCTCCTCCATAGGAGTATTGGGATCCGGCCAGTGACACTGGTATAGATCTACCGTCTCGACATTCAGCCTCTTGAGGGAATTTTCTATCTCTTCTCTTATGAATTCTTTCGTCAGGTTCGGCCTGATAGCCTTGCCTTCTATTTCCAGACCGCACTTTGTAGCCACAAATATTTTTTCGTCCGCTTTACTCAAGACCCGGCCTATTACCTTTTCGGACCGTCCGCTTCCGTAAACAGGCGCGGTATCTATAAAATTGATGCCATTTTCTATGGCTTCTTTAACGACCTGTACCGACTGGAGATCCTCCACATCTCCCCAGCAATCTCCTCCAAAAACCCAGGACCCCAGGCAGACCGCGGACACTTCCATGTCTGTATTTCCTAATTTTCTATATTTCATTTTTTCCACGACCTTTCGTATGTTATACCTAAAGAGTAGTATACTCTATATCACCCTCAAGGCAAATGAATGCCACTCCCTTGACCTGCCCCCGCAATCATGGTATCTTTTTTCTATGCAAAAACCACTTCACAACATAACAGGCATCGCCATCCTAATAACAATAGCATTTACGACTATCTGCCGTCTTTTCGAGACAGATTTCGCTGAATCAACCATAGACTGGTTCTCTTTCTTCGCCGGTACCTTTCCTGTTATAGAAGGTATATACAAGATAGTAAAGTTCAGAACCGAGACTGCAGCCGCTCAGATCAGGCGTGTTATACGCATACTGATCGGCGCGTGTATTCTCTTCATACACCTTATACAGTTCTGCTTAGGTGTTCACTGTGAACTCCTGAACTCTCCGCTAAAACAGATCTCAATAGACTGGTTCGCTTTCCTTTTCGGGATATTCCTTATTCTGGACGGTATAGACAGCTACTTACGCGCAAAAGATCCATCACTAACAGATCAGACGCTGCGAGTGATACGTATTGTGATCGGCACCTGCGTGGTAACTATCCACATTCTGCAATTCATGCGGTTCTAACCTGGCAAAAACTAACTGGTCTAAAGTAGTTGAGTTGGATACTGGATACTCGATTCTAGACCTGGTTAGCAGGTTAAAAAAACCGCACTGTGAAGGGGTCCACAATACGGCTTTTTTTGTGTGGTGGAATATGTAGGTATTATAAAGCTCTTAAGATCTCCTGCTGGGCTTCGTTCCATTCCTGGATCTCATTAATATTGACTCTTGTAATGCGCATGCTGTATACACCGTTAAAAATATTTTTCATAACGTCCACTATATCACTCTGGCTCATATCCTCAAAATCTATATCCGTGATATCAGCCCCCTCAAAAAAACCAAGCGACCTGAACAGCACCAGATCCTTTTTGAATATAGCTGTCTTATCAGACAGGGACATCTCCGGGTAATCATCCATTAGCCTCTTATTGTTACAAAGTATATCCCCGACCGCTATCAACTTGCTCTGGTCGATCTTAACCGTAGAAAGATCGGCTTCGCCCATATCATCATTGACAATTGCCACAAGCCCCCTGTATGAAGCATAATCAGGGTTATCTGCAAAAAACTTGTCTACATCCTTTATATCCTGCTCCGTCTGGCACGCGACCGATATTTTAGGAAAAGCTCCTTCTCTTCCCTTAACCCCCGCATTCTGCTCGTTAATAACTACTATCGCTCTATCCAACGCGGACTTCAAAGCTTCCCCAAGCGGCTCTGACCCGTTGAAATTAAATACCCTCTGCTCCAGTCCTTCTTTTCTTCTCGCGGTACGGGCGAACGACTGCGCGTGTTTCGCCTGAGATGACATCGTAGAAAGGTTGGAATTACGGATAACATGGAAGTTCACCGCGCCGCCCTTAAAATCATCCCTTATGCCTCTTATCTGAAGCGTTAAAGCTATGTTACGATCTGGGTCAAGATGATCCTGTAAGCCGTAAAGCAGCAGTTCCTTCCCGACACCTGGATCCTGCCTTTCCTGAAGACCGTTGTACCTAATAAGCTCCATTTCGCTTGTCGTCATCTCTCTGGGTTTACCCATAGCCGTCATTTCAGATCGAAGCGCACCCACATACCCATCAACCGAAAGCGCTTCTATATATTCGGATCCTTCCCTCCTTGCCAAAGAGATATGCGCGTCCCTCACGTCTTTTCCCACGCCACGCATGAGCGTATGCCTGGTGATAGCCTCAAAACCAACAGGTATCGAGATGTTCCCTTCTCCGAGCTCATGCAGAAGAGCCAGGGGATTATCCACAATACTTTTATTAAGATATAATATCCCGGCATCCGGAGCTATCGCCCCCTTGACCCTCGCGTTATCTTCAAGCGCAACCACCCTGGTAATGTTCATATCCGCAAAAAGCTGTTTCAGCATCTCCACCTCAGACGTCGACAGGGTACTTCTTTTGCTTCTGGCAAAAATATCTTCGAGTGACGCAAAAACATCCGAAGCATTCCTTTCGATGACATCTCCGTTATCGTCCAAAGCCTTTGCTACTTCAAACCCGGACACTCCCGCGCGCTCATCTGCGGAACCAAAAACTACCGGACCTGACGACATATCGTCAAGTATCGCAAAACCGCCTTCATACACCGTTCCGTCAGAACTCCTTACCGTACCTATCAGGCTTGCCGCAACCGGAGACGGCTGTTTTCTACTGACCGCGTCCACCACAAGCGCCTCTTCAGCGAACGGCATCCCATCGAAAGAAAGATATTCTTCTTTGTTCCTCTCTAATCTAAGCCTGCTTCCCAACCTGTCATACTTCGCTCCTTGCCTTTCGTATATCTGTTCCATAACACTCTTTGCGATGGCAACACTCGCAAAGACTTTCCGGACATCCTCCTTGCTCATGGCCCCGTTCTTGAAATTAAGTGTGTAGGTTTCTGATACCGCTTTTAAAAATGGTTGGACATTGGTTTCTCGTACACGGTTCATACCTCTCAGGGCAGCCGTAATGTTGTATGTCATGCTAAGAGACACCGCAACACCGTACTGTTCCGTGAACAACCCGGCCAGATTTGACAAACCTTGGTCCCTTCCTAAAACACCCTTGAAATAAGCTTCTTCATCATCTCCGAACCTTTTCGGGTCCCTGCCCTGTAAAGAAAACACAATATCTAAAACTTTCTTTATGTCTTCTTCCGACTTAAGATTGTTATTCGTCCCCGACGTCCTATTCTGTAAATCAAGAAATCCCTCCACCCCTCCCTGTATGTAGTCATGCCATTTTGAACCCTCGAGAGGAGCAAGAAATTTTCTCAATACGTCGGCAGTACTTTTCTCCGCCTTTTTATTAACTATATCTCTCACTATCCCTTGTGCTACAAATTTTTCTCCTCCCTGGCCATTAATATCTTCGGGGATAACAGCACTGAGATCCCTGACGACATCTCTTCCGACCAGTTTTCTCAAAGCTTTACTGTCCGTGTCAACAGGGTCAAGATCCGGATCTAGAAAATAATCTGAGTCTATCAACCCGTACAATCCGCCACCTATTAGCTGTGCCAGATCGCTGGTCAATTCCCCTTCCTTCTTAGCCGTTATACCCGTTATGACTCCTAAAGCGGCAATAGTGGGTATTATCGCCACTTTCAGCATATATACAGGCTCTCTTAGAGATGTCCCTACTCCCACGGCGAAAAAAGTAATACCCGAGAATATGGCAAAATATATAAGAGCTTCTACCAACACCCCTCCCATTCTAAATAAGTCCGGTATGTCGGTCCTTTTCTGGGAAGACCTGGCCCCCCTTAAAGCCTGTACCCTGGTCCTGGCATTAAAGTTCCTGTTATTCTTTTTCCTGCGTGAATTATAATATTTTAGTTCTTCATTAGTCATCATGCTTGGGGTATCAATGTCATATGTGCCCGCAGCGTAGTCCCTGGGAATATTCCACCTTTCCCCCTGTGTCATCTCCCATATTGTCCTTTCGACCTTTCCTTCACCTTCCCTGTCCGTCGTGTGGCGCGTGGCATTCGCGAGAAGAGTCCTGGCAGCGCCGGCATCACCGGAGCGAAGAGCATTCTCGACAGCTCTTGCGAGCTGGTGACTGTCCCTTGTCGCATCGCCCTCATAAATGCCGGCAATAAGTTCATGGACGATAATATATGGCTGTTCGGTATCCGTTATATCCGCCGGCATGTATATCCCCTGCCCTCCGGCATGAGGCAGCGTCAATCCGTTTATAAGACGTATGTCGGTATTTGCCAGCATCTCGTTCATTACAGGCTGGGCGAGGGAATCCACCAGCCCTTTCGTCTGCTCGACAGCCGCGTCTCCGGTCAAAAGCATAGTATCTTCGCCGTTATTTATAGCCCTTGCTATAACCGCGTCCTGCGCCACTTCACTGAAAAGAGCTTTCATCGCGGCCTTTACCCCTTCAGGGTCCGCCTTAAAACTCTCGTTCAGGTTCTGTATGCTGATAGCATCTGTAATATCCACTCCGGATACCATAGACAGCTCCGGAAACCCGGTCTCGTCATTCATCCTTATTACCAAAGACCCTGTCGTCCCTTCAAACTGGACGCCTATTGGCCTGCCGTCACCCTCGACAAAAGCCGTTATTGCCTCTACTCCCAGCTCGAATATCTCCGCTTTTTCTGCCCCGTCCGCCTCGGCACCAAGCTGGTTCATCATACTTGCCACCTGAATGAGAGATAGCGCCACCAAATCTATTGCAGCCTCTACTGGACTCACTCCTCCGGCCAATACCCTGAAATAAGGGCATTCATATCCTTTTTCGATACGAAAATTAGGTATGATAGAGATATAAGATATATCGTTCTTTCTCAGGAGCTCACACATATTGTCCGTGTGAAATCCGCCCGTGACCAGTGCTCCGGTCTTGACCACCTCGCCCGAAAACTTGAGGTTATCTATAAAAGCGTCGTCTCTTTTGAATGAGATCTCAAAGAAATTGAACATCTCATCTCTATATTCATTCAATTTGTTGATTTCCGACGGCAGTTTAACGGATATTCCATACGCGGGGGCTTCTTTTTTTATGAAAGAAACCAGCCTGTCCACGTCAAAAGAAGCTTTGTTCTCTTTGTAATACCTGTAATCTTCCCGGGTGAAAGCTACTTCAAAAATATTCTTCGTCAGGACCAGGTTCTTGGAAAGATTGTAGAGCTCTCTCTGTTTTTCATTCTGAAAAAGCAAATTCTTAATATCACTTTCAAGTGTCTCGATCTCCTGCATTATTATGGTCTTATCCACGGCATTATAGAGGGAAACATAAATAATAAATTTCCTCAATTCCGGAAATTGTTCCATCTCGAGGTTTGAAGCCTTCGCTTTTGTTATAAGATATTCATAGAAATCGTTCTGAGGTATCACCTTGTTCCTGAAAGCTACGGTCTTCGCCAGAAGCTCCTTAAGCTCGCTCTTTGACAACACGCCCTGCAATCTTTCAATAAGAGCGTCCCTTTCCTTGTTCGCCTTCTTGAAATCTACATTGTCTTCCTGCTCCATAGACTGGCTCAGAAGATATATGTTCGGATAATCTTTAATATTTATTCCCTGTACCTTAGCCTTACCCAATAGAAAAAGCAGGTAATCCTTAAACTCGATGGCATTGGTCTTGTACTTGATGTATTCGGTGTCTATCTCCAAAAGTTCGGGAGAATACATCTGTTTTTTTAGATTGGCAAGATAATGGTCAAGCAGGCTTATGTACTCGAGGGCCTGTTCTTTGTAGGCGAGCGAGTTTCGGTATACATCAAGATTCTCCATGTAGAGATCCGGTTCTTCCACACCCCACAGCGTCACCTTGTTCGGATTGTTAAGCGCGTAAAATTCCGCTCCATTAACACGTCCCCACTGGACGAAATAATCGGCGACCTTCTCCCTTACGCCTTTGTCATAAATATCGGTAAATACTGAAAGATCATACGAACCCGCACCGCCCTCAAGGTTTACCTCCTTTACCCCGTACTCGGCATTGACGTATTCCAGTATTTCAGCAATTTTTTTCTGGGCGGGATAATTACAGTGGGCGTCCTGTATATGTATCAGGACTTTGTCAGAATTCCCTTTGTGGATATACCTTACCATCCCAAGGTCGATCGGAAGAAAGAACGTATCGATATTTATACTCTTGACCCTGTCCATCCTGCCCGACTTCTCCACCGCGGCCCAAGCATCACGAAGGACAAAGGAAAAGATGAAGATAACTAAAGTCAAAATAGATATGACTTTCATTATATGATTATGTTTTCTTCCGTATATAGTATACATGCCACACCTTCCTTTGTGATATGCTTTTTAAATCTTCTTATTAAGTAGCCAAAAAAAACACCACTAACACGCCCTTGCGTTAGTATAATAATTATTTATATTTTTCCCTACTACCATCTCCATATGTCCCTACTTATAGTTTACACCCGATTCAGGTGCATTACAAACATATCAAGCTTACTTTTTTAAACCCTAACCAACGTAAGCCTTTTACACAAAATAATTTAAAACACCCCCTCCATTATAACCAGATTCTTTTAAAACCGTGTTCATAGTTCGTTGTTCGTTGTTCGTTGTTCATTGATAGCGCTCCCTGTACTATAAACAATGAACTACCAACTAAAAACACGCCCCTGATATAGCCAGGTTAAATTATAACGCTCTCAGGACCTCATCCTGCGCCCTCTTCCAATCCTGTATCTCCGCAAAATCAATTTTCTTTATCTTTAATGTCAAAACACCATTGACAATATCGTTCAACATCTCTTTCGGAGCGTCCTTATACGCGTCAAAATCAATCGATCCCGGTTCGACAAGAGTACCCATAAAACTCACCAGCCTATTCGCCGCTTCCTCATCAAAATTCGCCTCCCCTATCCTGTTATAATTAAGAAGGGCCTTACCCAGAACTATATGCATGACATTGTCCACAACACCGTCGTCGGGAATATTTCCTTCCTGAACAATAACTATATGATCTTTCAAATGCACGTATTTTTCAAAAAGTCCTCCTGCCTCAAAAACCCTGTCACGTTCCGCCTGAGTTATAGGCAGAAAGAAAAGTATCCTTGGATCTTTCTCAGCCTTCATACTTTCATTAAAAACCGCCTCTATCCTGGGCATTTCCGAAAGGAGGCTATCTTTCCAGTCAGGGCCGTAACCATAATCAAAGGGTATTGTATCCTGTCCGTAATCTCGCCTGAGTTTCCTGGCAGCGCTCCTGTTTACCGGAGCCTGACTAGCGGCTTCAAGTTTTGATCCCGGCATAACTATAATATCAGTTTTGTTCTGCCACATATCTGCGATAACAGCTTTAGCTGCTTCCGTCTGTTCCGCCACACCTTTCCTCTCAAGCCTGTCGAGTACCGCTTTGGCCAATATTGCGAGCGCCCTGACCCGCTCTCCCAGCACACCGTCCTGCAATGCTATCAGCCCTCTTATCGCACTAGCGAACTGGGTGTAAAACATTTCGACCTCTTCGGGTAAAAGCTGGTTGTCAGGATTATCGACAAACTTTGAAATAAATATCTCCTGTGTTTTTTCCAATTGTCTTTTCGAGAAAGTTATCATCTCCTTAAGACTGACATCATCCATTTTCGCTCCGTCAGAAAACAAGAGCACAAGCGAACGCATATTAGATATCCTGTCAGAAAGCTTGACTCTTTGTATGTCATGTATGAAATCATCAGTGTACCAGTTCTCCGACCCCGGACGACCGTCATCATAGGCTGTTTTAGGATATACAAGACGCCTCATATATTCAGCTTGTCTTTCATCCGCGTCCGGAAATTCTTTCTCATACTTCTCACCTTCCAGCTTACTGAGCATACGCACCCCGAGCAAAGTCTCATCTACCCTCTCCTGCTCCGCCATGCGCCCTTCCGAAGTTCCCACTCTCCTTATCGTTTCATGCGCGAATGTCCTGAAATCATCGTAAAACTTGACTTCATCTTCTCTGGTATCGTGAAGCAGAGCTATCTGCAAAATAACAGGATCCGTCACGCCAAACATTTCTACCAGATTAGACGCGACTTCGACCTGGTGCACAAAATAAGGCTGTCCATCTTTCCTTCGCTGGTCTTTATGCGCGTACATCACCGTTAGCGCAGTCTCTCTTAGTCTCTTCTCTTCCTCAGCCGTAAGTGTACCCTTATTCTTGACTAGAATCAGAAGCTCACTTATCTTTTCCTCCTGGTACCGTTTCTGCTCGGCATCCATCCCCTCTGAAACGGCGTAGTTCAGCCTGTTGTAAAGCTGCTCTGCCGCGGCATAGATCTGGTCGAAATCCTTCTCAAGCTCTTCAGGTACAAGGGTAACAGCCGGCCTGAAAGTATCCCTCTCGATCCTGTCGAGCGACCGAAAAACCTGACCGGCTTTCCATGTCGCATTAGCGAACCGCGCCATAAGAAGCATATCTTCTTCGGATATTGTCCTATCATTTATAGCAGTCAGGACCTCGAGCGGTGTCACGTTATCCCGCTCGCATATCACTCCAAGGCCACTCTCCAGCGCATATACCCCCGCGAGGTTTATCGCTATTCTTTCCTTTTCGGCATCCGTACCTTCTTCTTCCGGCAAAATAAACTGAGGAGCTTCTTCTCCTATTCCCCTGTAGTAAGAACCATTCTGCCATTCAGCCATCTCTCGCGCCGCCTGCTTGCTCTGAAGTATCTGTTTAAGCGCTTCAAACTGTATTATCGCCGGCACAGGTTCTTCTACGGCCTGTTCCACGGGCACTTCCTCCGCCTCTCCCTCCAGCCTTTTCTCGAGAGCCCTGCTGGAAGCAAGTTCCACCAGCGATGTATTGCGTTTCCGCACCGCATCGCTGTTCTCCGGAGCCTCTATCTCTTCCCTTATCTTTTCTATCCTTTCCGGAGTCATGCCGTTAGCAATGTTTCCAGTAATAGGTTGCGGTAGCGGCACGGCTTTTGCGATGGCCTTCCTTGCCACTCTTTTATCGCCAAATGATACGGCATCAACTTTTGCCAGCATAAAAGTCCGTTCTAAATAAGGAAAAAACCGCGCGCTTAGATCCTCGAGTCCCTGCAGGGCTCTCTCCAGAAAAGCCCTCCTCCCCGACCCCTCGATCGCGGCTTCAAGATCAGGCACCTCTCCACTACTACGAAAATGTACCAGCAAGTAGAGATATATCACCTGCTTTATTATCTGCGGGGAGCGCTCCGTCCCCGTAAATATGACCTTGTAATGACCACTACCGGGATCCTGGAGGATGGTCTCTATCTTTCCTCCATCGTGAAGTGAGTTATATGCCTCTATTATCCTTGACTCTGTTCTAGCTACTCTGATCTGCCGGTCTAATTCAGAAAGCCCTCCGGAGACCTCTTTATCTATCTGATCCTCTCCATATTCTTTAGTCACAAAACCGCCCACGTCCATAAGAACGACTTCTCCCGCCTGATAAGACCTTCCATTCAAGACCTGATCTTTTGTGAGGATCATAAACTGAAGATCCCGAGGGTCATACCCTTTTTGCAAAAACGTCCGCAGAACCCGCTCCGCGCTGGAACGCGTCCTTTCGTTAACGGCACCCGCTATACCCTGCGGCCTGCCCAATACAGTGTTCACACCCTCGATGATCTCCATGCCAAAAGCCGGTACCCCTCCCATGTTCACGCTATAGTATCCGGGCATGATCTCCTTTTCGGGAGATCCTATATCAGACAAATCTTTCTGAACCTCGATCTCTCTTTGAAAAGAATTAAGTATGTTCGACTGTATCCGGTCATATTCCTCATCATTATCCGCCATATCCCTGGAAAACGTCTTTCTGACTTTTACGGCAATATCTTGTTCCACTCCCTCAAGACGCGCCCGGAACACCACTGCCGCAGTCCCTTCGCCTATAAAACCAACAAGCTGCGGGATAGGCGCGGTGGGATCGCCTTCCCATCCGGGCATATCGGTTATGTCATATCGATCAAGAAGCGTCTCTGTAGAGATGCCCTCCGGAGCCTCTGGAGCTGTCTCTTCGGTGTCGACTTTTACCAGAGTAGCTTTCTCTATCCGGTACTCCGACCCTGACCTCTCAAGCCATCTGTTGACGGTGGGAACCAGCTTCGCGTTGGCAAGAATATGAAAAGCAGCAAGAACGAAAAATCCGACAACAAGCGGGCTCAGGGAAACCGCTTCCATCAGGTGATGCACATACCCCCTTGATAGCAAGACTTCGACCCCTCCGGCAAGCAACGATATTCCCAGAGGCGTAACTATACGATTACCCTTAGCCTTATTCAGGAACGGGTGCAGGATAATAAATATCCCTCGCGAAATTACCATCGCCTCCCATAAAGGCATCATCTCCTTTAACAGTAACGGTATTATCAGATAGAACGTGACCTCTTCCAGTAAGGGTCCTAAAAAGTTGTCGTACGTGTTCTCTCCGACCAGTTTTACAAGAGGAGCCCTGATGGGTCCATGCAGTACTCCTTTACCAATGGAGGGTTTCCCGACTCGTTCACCCGCGGCATTTGTCAAAGTTTCCTCTACTATCACTTCCGGCTCGACAGCCCCGGGAAGCCTGTACCCTATATCCGACAAAAGCTCCGTCAGTGATATCCTGTCAGATTCGCCTTCCCCTTCGGTAAATACGATATTACCTTCTTCGTCTACCAGCTCCACTTTCCTGCCGGAGGCTATAAGTTCGCGTACCCGCACCGAGGCCTTGAATGCGTATCGTTCAGCCGCCGGATATACCGAATCGGCAAGAATGGGCGACAGCATGCTGGCTATCTGAAGCATCGAGGCCTTGGCTATGACCGTACCGAGCATCCTCTGGAGATTGGTGGTCTGGCCGGCAAGTATCTCAAAATAAGGGCTCTTATAATCCTTACCGTTCTTGAATTTCGGAAGTATGGTGACGTACGAGATCCCCGCCTTCTCAAAAAGATCCAGGAGGTTCTCAGTATGGAACCCGCCTGTCATCATGATGGCGCTTTCGAGACCTCCCGCCGATTCCTCATATCTCAGATTCTTCAGAAAGACGGTATCCCTCTTGAATGAAAATTCGTAAAACTTTGATATTTCTTTCAGATACTCATCCAGGTTAAAGATATCAGGATCAAGCTTCGCGTTTATACGGAACCTCGGAGCCTCTTTTTCGATAAACCTTACGTATTTGTCCGCGTTGAAAGAAGCCTTGTTCTTCAAAAAATATTTGTAGTCTGTTTTTGTAAGCGATATTGCAAATATGTTTTTCATCAGCGCCAGGTTCCGAGAAAGGACGTTTAACTTTCGCTGAGTGTCATTTTTGTACAAAGGCTCTTTTACCGCGATCTCAAGTTCGTCCAGCTCATTCATGACTTTGGAGCGATCGACCTCTTCGTATGTCGTGATATATCCTATGTAAGCGGATAACGCGGGATATTTTTTCACGTCAAGCCCAAGCTCCTGCGCTTTTTCCAGCAGATACCCGTAAAACGCTTTCCGGGAGATCTTTTTTGTCTTGAACTTAAGGCTTTTAGAAACAAGACGTCTTACCTCGTTCTGAGACAATCCTTCCTTGAGATCATCTATAAGTATGCTTCTCTCGGTATTCGCCTTGTTAAAATCAACCTTTTCCTCCTGTTCCATGGCCTCGGACAAAAGATACAGGTTTGGAAACTCATCGATATTCACGCCGTTTTCTTCCGCTTCTCCGATCAGGAACTCAAGATATTCCCTGAATACCATATTGCCGGCCTTGTACGCGTTGTATACCATGTCTATCTTCAAAAGCCGCGGCCCGTAGATATGCCTCTTCAGGTCGTTGAGCAAACTTGTCAGCTCTTCCAGGTATCCGTCAACCTCCGGCATATATTGCAGGGAATCTCTGTAGACTTTCAGGTTCGCGAGATACAAATCTTTATCTTCCACACCCCAGAGAAGGACCCTGTCGGGATTATTTATCGCGTACTGCTCTGCTCCATTTATCTCGCCCTTCTTGACGAAGTAATCCGCGACCTCTCTCCGTATGGCTTTACCCGAAATAGCGGTAAAAACAGAAAGATCGTAATCGCCGACACCACCCTCAAGGTTTACGATCCTTACTCCATATTCTTTGTTCAGGTAATCGATTATGTCGGATATTTTTCCCTGCGCGTAGAAGTTAGCGTGCGCATCCTGCAGATGAATGACAAACTGTTTGCTCTTCCCTCGATAAACTTCTTTTACTTCTCCAAGATGCGCGGGAATAGTAAATGTATCTACATCCAGATTGGCGAATTTTGAAAGATCAGCTCCTAAAGAAAGATCAAAAGAGACTTCCGTCTCCTCGACCAGCGCCCACGCATCGGACAGAACGAAACAGAAAGTGAAAGCTGTCAACGATATGACCGCTATTACCTTTCTCAATACGTTATGTTCGTTCATCCAGTTATACATGTTAGCACCTTATAAATATTCTTTTTAAAACTTTTAGTTTAGTGGACATAAAAATACCTATTTAGTATTTAACAAAATACGCATGCACCTATCCATATTCTTACCTAATATGAGTTTACCCCCTTAATTTATACAATACAAATCAAAGAGGATAACTTTTTTAAACCCTAACTTTTGGTTTGCTTTTTGGCTGGTTTTTGGCGGATTTTTGTGCTTATTTACGCACTCTCGATAAAAGCACGGATAGTTTTATATATCTCATTAAGTTTGGAATGGTCAAATCTTGCCGCTTTCGGGATAAGGTCTATCACTACCGTATTGAGCGAATTACCGTCTTCGTCAAAGCACATGGCCATAAAATCCTCTTCATTCAAGCTTCTGGCATTAGGAATATGACGGTACCACCTAATGAGCTGCTTAGCCCGGACTGCGCCCCCTGACGCGCTCCTGGCTTTAACCGCTCTCAATACGGCAAAAAGAGCGACCTCCACAACGGGATAATAATCCACTTTCTTTCCACTGGTCTTTAGCTCGGAATCGTCAAACCCCGTCAGGAACGACACATCCTTGAAAACCTCAAAATACCCCATATCGGATTTTGGAGAGACGATGACTATATTTTCTTTTTTGATCTTGTTCTTCCCTCTCGACGTCATGGCATCAAGACGACGGGACAGGTTCTTTCCTTCGTCCACGACAATATGGAGGTTCCTGAGTATGATCTCAAGTTCGGAATTATTTCCGTTCATCCTTTTAAGCGGGTCGATAACACAATCCTTTATCATCCCGGCCACTTCAGATTTGGACGCCTTGCCCGGATCTATAGCAAGGACATATTTTTCATCGGGAGACTGCCCCGACCATGACATCAACGCGTTAGCAAGGAACGATACGACTTTTTTCGCATTATCCACCAGGTATTCGTCCGCCGGCCATACGCGCAGGTTCTCATCTCTCTCTTCGACTATGAAATTTCCAGGCACATCTTCCCAGAATCCGTTTTTAACCATGGTTTCCTGTATCGCCTTCGGCACTTTCACCTTGTCATCCGCCTGCGCCATAGCGGAATGCGAACCTATGACTCTCAGAAAATCATTCCTTTTCTTATTCGCTAAAGAGCTATCTTCACCTGCATACTCCCTGGCTCCATCCATCACTTTTTTCATAAAGACCGGTGTAGTCGCAACGGCTACAAACCCGTCCGGATGCGGGAACATGCAAAGTTCTTTGTTCTTATATTTATCCGGTATTTTCACCTGTATCCTACTGATCGCCACGTCGGCTCGGGCTTCCTTCTTCTCATTCTCCCCGCCTGCTGGGGACATACTGTCAACTACCGCGGCGGACTTCGCCGGCATAGACCAATGGGCGATCACTCTGGTGCCGATAGTGACGGGACTCCTCCCATACTTGACGGCGTTCCCCGGAGTATAAGTAACGTTTTCGCCCGCCGAATCCACAGAAACCACAAGAAATTTTTCGGCATCCACGGCGACCTCTTCCGCCTTTTTGCCGTATCCACGAAAAACGAATTCCGCGTACTGTCCATCTTCCAGATAATCCCTGAACATAAGGACCGCCGGCTCCATGGGGTTAGCGTATTCAAACTCATCCATCATCGCCATTACCGCGTCTCTTACGCCCTGAAAAGCGGACTCTTCGCCATTATATTGTTTCATAAAACTGTCCAGTGCCATCATCACGGTCCGCCTGTTGACTTCGTTCATGCCTGGCCAGAATGTAAACACCTGAAACCCGAACGGCCTCATCTCGGTCCTCGCATCGATAAGACGATCTTCTTTCACCAACCGCTCCAATATTTCTGCGGGATCCATCAAAGGTTCGGCCTCGCCATCCCCCTGGCGGGAAACAGTTCCGTCACGCTCTTTCGCGACTGCTCTATCCCGCATCCTGTACACTATTCCCTCCCGGACTTCCCGATTAGGCGTCAAAACATTAATATTAAGGTTGTCTACATCAACATCCTGAACGGCAAAATCCACATCAAACTCATTTCCGATATCTGCCAGCGCATTGTCGAGGTAAAACAAGTGCTTCTCGTAAAAAGATAAGCCCTGAGGATCCTGTCTACACTTCTCCAGGGGTGCCGCACTGGGACAATTTACAAAAATGTAAGCGTCGTCGGTATTTAAACGCTGCAGTATTGGCATGATAAAATTTCTGACTTTTTTCTCACATATCATTTTCGCCATATTCTCATTTATAGCCCTGCCGGAACCACTGCCTACTGCGGCTCCGCTCATCTCCGCCTTTATAAGGCTCCGCAGCTGATCATCCCTTGTGGGATTCAGAACATTATCCAGAACCGCGAACATAGATACATAATCGAACGAACTTTCGCTGATGTCCTCATACGACGACGTCACCTCTACCTGACTGGCTATTCCGAACATCTTTAGGACGTCTATCTGCGTATCTATTGCTGCCTTATCCGTATCAATAACCGTCACCCTGAGCCCGAGCTTTGTCAGTAGGACAGAAAACCCGTCCCCGTGTCCGGGGCCCACTACAAGAAAACTTTTGCCCTTCTGAAGACGCATGCTGTATACCTTACGAGACAGCTCCAATCTGGCGTGGCTGTCGATTGTCCTTCCGAACGGGCCTTCATTGATCTCATCTATAGCTTTTTCTATTTCTTTCAAACTGACACCTGTCCGCTCATACGATGCGCGACCGTCCTCTTCCGCCACTCCTTCAGGCTCCAGAAGGGCCACCGCATCAGCCGAAGGCGCGAATTCCCCCTCGCCCTGTCGGCCCTCTGAGTCGTCAAGGACAAGAAGCCTCTTCGCCTTAAGGGGTTTTGCCCATTCCGCTTTCTGCCTGTGATACTTTATCATCCTATCAGCTTGCTGAAGCAGACCCACGACTATCACCCCTGCCACGAATCCGCCATACACCATCATCATGTACTTGAGGTCAAAACCCAGAACACCCTTCTGAAGCAGCCCCATCGGAACAAAGATCGAAATAAGCATCCCGGCGACACTGGCCATAAAAAGCGCTTCAATAAGACTGCCTCCCGTCTTGCCTGGCCCTTTTCCGATCTTTTCCGCCCGTTCCTTCAGCCCCTTAAACATCTCCGCGATCCTGCCAAAACGACCGTCTCCGTAAAGATCCGGCTGTTCTTCTTTCGGATGATGTAGCAGCAGCCCTATGTAGGCTCTCCTCAGATCATGAATACGTCCTAGCAACTTGCCGGCGGAGGTTATCTCTTCGGCCTCTTTAAGCTCATTCTCCAAACCTTCCACCGTAACGGTTTCAGGTTTTACTGGAGTCTCCTCCTCTTCCTCCTCAAAACTCTCTTCCTCGCCCTGTATCTGGGTGATCTCCTCAGATATCTCCTCAATAAGCGACTCCGCGCTCTCCATCAACTCTGTCAGTCTCTCCTCCGACTCATCCTTCACTTCCCTGTGGACTTCTTCCATCGCAGCCACCTCATTGTCATCAATGTCTGCATCGTCCCTAAACTCAAATTTCTCCAACCCTTTAAGAAAAACGCCCACTTCACCTAAAAGGTCAACTGCCTTGTTTCTTAAAGAGTGAAGCTTGCCCAACATACTTTCTTCATCTTCCTCAGACTCCGGGTTCATCAGAGCAGTGAATTCCGTAATAATATCGGAGAACTCTTCTTCCATGTCCCCCATCTCTGTCTCAATATTTTTCTTATATTCATTACTATCAGTGAAGATCGCCCCCATGTATATAAGACCTGCCATAGCCGAACCTGCTTCACTTTGTAAAAAATAACTGTATGCCATAACCGCTATTAAGATCGTTACCGCGGCCGTTCTCTTGAAAAGAGGCGTACCTGCTACGTATTTGACCCTGCTCCAAAGCTCCCTTACAGGTCCTTCCTTTATATTGGCCGCCACATGATCTATGTCATCTATTATCTTTTCAACGCCTTCAAGTTTCCTTCTTGTTACGCTCTCAAGTGACCTTCCTTTGGCACTGCCCCATTTTTCCTCCGGGGTATCGGACGCCAGCTCTTTCAGGAACATTCCATCATCCACGTAAAATTCCTCCTGAGCAGTCCTGGCGACAAGCGCTATACCCCCCTTAGGCCTGTCTTTCCCCTCGAGAGTATCCACATCTATCATCCTTATTGTTCCGGTCCTGTCCATTGCCCGAGCATATCTGAGAGACTGAAAACCTTCATCATCCGGAAAATTATTGGTAGTTATTATCGTATTTACGCCGAGTTCTATTCTTTTTTCCTGCCTAGCCTCCTCGGATTCATCATCCTCTTTCTTGAACCTGGAATCCGCCTGCACCATAAACTGCCCCTCAGTCACATCAAATACTTTGTCAAAGACCTCAGGCAGCGGCCTGGTAACCGATGCCATTTTTTCTGACAGGTCGTTAAATATGCTGTCCAGATTCTCTCTCTCTGGTTCTTCAAGAATAATGCTCTCCATGGTATTGAGTACATATCTCTGTATCAAGACCCGGCGCGGATCCTTGTGCCTGTATTTTTCTCTTCCCGCGAGAAATATAACGTCTTTCTCCGCGCGTATAAGGTCAAGAACCCTCTTCCTCTGTGCCGCCTCTTCTTCGACATCTGTCTTCACATCGCGGTACAGCAGCAGCCATATCTCCCTCATAAGTTTTAAAAGCCTTAAACCACTCTCGGTCCCCTGCCTGAACTCCTGCTCCATCTCTTCAAGTGCTTCGATACCACACAATCCGTTCCTGGTAAAATCATCCGGAATATTCCCTATTTTGTAAATGTTATGATGTGCATCTTCATGGTAAACAAATTTCATATTCTCTGTTATAAAATCAGCCGTTTTTATAAGTTGGGGATGCATCCTGTACCACTTATTCCATTCCTCCTCAAAATCAGTCCCGTTCCTCAGAACTATTCTTTTTATCTGGTCTTCAAAATCTTTGGCATCGTTTATTTCTTTCTGGATCTCGGGTGTTATCTCTCCTTCCACTTCGCCGTTCGCCAGCCTGTGCAGGGACTTCACCACTTCCGGCCCCTCCATAACACAGTTTGAGGTCCAGGAGTCCGACCACCTGTCGTCTCCCAGGAACGCCCTCATGAAAACATGCTCTGAATTACCCATAATAAGAGTTACCCGGGGTGCGATACCTTTCTTCATGTGACGCCTGAGCATATCCATGGCTTCCAGGCCGCCGCCCGACTTGCCCAGATAATCTCCCAGGAATATAGCGCTTTTATATCTGTTCTCTTTCAACCACTTCAGCAGCACCTTAAGCCTGTGCGTATGTCCATGAGTCTCGCATATAACGACTTCCCGGGAAATATCCTCGTGTTTTATGCGAGAAAGTCTCCTCCGATAAAACCCCAAAAGGTCCCGCAATATCGTAATATCATAGCTGGTAGACCTGACATCCTTTTTGACAAATCTTCTGGCGGATGTAAACCCCCATCTGTCTTTCTTCTGCATAGACTTCAAGATCTTATCCGCGGCAGCCGATATCCTTGTGATCCTGTGTTTTCTGGCCTCCCGGCTTTTTTCGATTATTTTTTTTACCTTTTTCGTGCTGGGTTTTTTCTTTTTGCCACCACTCTTATTCATCTTCTTATTTAATGCCGCCTTAGGCCCGTCATCCGCTATTATCAGAACAAATGACCGTTTATCCGAAGAAGCTATCTTCTCCCTGAAAGCCTTCTGATCCGCTGTCCTGTTAAGCTTATATGACGACTTTACTACTATTATGTCCTCGGGACGACCGGGACACTCTATAAACTCTACGTTGCTCCTACCCCTGCCGCCGCCAAGCCAGTTGCGCCAATAGACCATCTTACCGGTCTCTTTATTGTACGTCTGACTGTGCGCATGGTCAGCTATATACTTGTCGACTTCGGCCGCGGTCAGATGCTGTCGTACCTTGGAATCAGATACATAATGTCCTCCAGGACTTTTTTTCAAAAGACCCACCATATCCACCACCAGACCCGAAACAAGGGGAACCAACAGATTGTACGCAATAAGATAGCTTAGTAAAAGTGTGTCTTTGAGAGGAAGAGTCCATCCCCCTGCAAGTATCAAGATCAGACAACCAGCAGCCCAGGGCAAACTAAAAGTAAGCGGCACGGCCACGGCTTCTACCTTAACCCGCATCTTGGAATGTATAGCTTCGTGAAAATATATTACCCACTGGTAAAACCTCGGCATGTGACGAAGTGCCGTCTTATGCGCGAACAACGCGCTTTTTATAACGTGTTCACCGCCGCTTTTAAGATCGTCTTCTATCGTATAGGAGTAATAAGAGATCTTACCTTTAGCATCGTCCTCGTCTATCACTCGCTCTATATACCGTATATTTTCCGCTTTCTCAAAAGGCTTTATCAGTCCGTAATCTTTTCTCGGATGTCGGAAGGAAAGCACGTCGTTAATATGACACGCTGTCACTATAGGGATGATACATACAGTAAGAATGTATGACAGACCCAGCACTAACGCGAATATGCTCTTGTGGCATAAGAACCATAGCGGCATCAACACCCCTGCTGCCACGACACCCATAAGCGCCCCTGCTTCGAGTTTCAATGGTTCCATCGCGGCGCCTTTTATCTTTTTCTTAGCGTCGACTCGCTGTTTGACGTACCCGCGCGCCGTCATAGCCACCGGCAGGTTGACCTTTCCAGCTATATAATTATTGTACAAAGCGTGCAGCGTCATCGCGGCCGCCAGGGCCCATGCGGGGTTTATTCCCGGGATAAGATACGCGCTTCTGAAAACTGCTCCCAGAAACGCGAATCCGATATAGTGCGACCATCCCGGAGTTCCGGAAGCTTTTATCTTCTGCACTTTATCTCTCTCAGGAAACCCGAAAGAATTAATGCTTAATACTTTTTCTTTTCTCCACCGGTAAAGCGTTTCATGCGATGCGCTAAATGCGATTATGCTGAGAAGGTATAACGCTGTAGTGTTAGATGTCATCATAAACCCGGTCACGCCGTTAAACCACGGTAAAAGATTCAGAAAAACACCGGCAAAAAGCCCCTCTTCGAGAAAGGACAGCCTTGCTGCCGTCTCCCTGCTCATGAAACCGAGTCTAACCAGCGGTTCCCACAACCGGCCTATCATTCCGGCGGGTACGCCTTCACCGTCACCTTCGGTGCCAGAAAATTCATCAAGCGCTTTCAGATAAGTGTCACGGGCCTGCATCATCAACGGTCGCGTACATTCAAGTCTCCGCAAAAATCCTGCGAGTTTCGCCTTCAAGTCATCATTCAGCGTTTCGACAGCCTCGACCGCCTGCCGGTACCGAGGATCGTCCCTGGTCATCTTCCCAAACTCCGGGATGCCCGGCACATCCATGGGGCCGAAATTCGACGCGAACTGCCAGATGAGCTTCTCATCCCCGGCCAGGTTCAACAGATAGAACACACCCTCCACACCAATAAAGTCTGTGAGCACGGGAATGAACACGTCCTGCCTTTTGAGTCCCGCAAAAAACTGTTTCATGGCCTTCACGGCCTCGGGATAATTCCCCTCAATGTAGTTGCGCTTGACAGCATACAGCTCCGAGACTTTCTGCCCCTGACCGGCCACCTCCTTTACTATTTTTATCTGTTCCCGGTCACCCCCTTTACTAATGTCATGTCTAAAGACCCTGTCCCCCTCCGGTTCAGGCAACATCCCGTACAGCATCCCCTGGAACAGGAGCTTTTCTCGCGGGTCCTCTATCTCCTCGAGCACATACTGGAACACCTGGTCCTCCAGGAGATAATATATTATGTTCTCGTCCTTTATGCTTTTGACCAGATCAAGCGCCTTTCCGATCTTTCCTGAGAGCATAAGCTTCTTGAGCCTCTCTTTGACGACCTCGGCCCAGGCTGTCGCCAGGTGTGACAGCATCTCGGCCTCTGACCCCTCGAATGACCCGATGTACTCGTCGAACCCCTCATACCTTTCCTTGTCAGATCTCATGTGGTCTATCACGGCTTTCAGCTTTACGTGCACACACCCTCCCCTTACGGCAAAAATATCTTCGGCGAATTTTTGGGAGTCCGCTGAATCCTCTCTACTCAAAGCCATAAGCGGGATGTTCCTCCTCCCCGGATCAGATTCGTTCAGGACGTATTCAGCGGCATGATAAAGCATGATCACCGGTTCCAAACCATAAGGGAGGGAATGAGCCCTCTTAACCGCCTGTTTTATCTGCAACACATCGTCGAAATACTCGTAAATAGCAGCGGCCACATCTTCGTTCCCGCCAAGAATGTTCCTGACAGCAACCGTTAACACGTTCCTTACCTGCACATCCAACGGGGTTTCGCCTGTGGATGACAACCTCAGCACCGTCCTGCCTTCCGCATTATGAAGTTCGCATTTAGGTCTTTCCCTGTCTGAGACCTCAACCACGACACGCCCCACACCTTTAAGCCGTAGAAAACCGAGAAGATTTTTATCCTCCAGCAACGCGTTCGAGACCGCGAACACTTCCTGATGGGTAGCACCCGGGAAAACAACCGTTATCCCTTCGATATAGAGGGGTTCCCGGGCTATAACTGCCTTCATCATATCAACTACGGGACGGTCTATATCCTGTATGGGTGTCTTTTTGCATTCGTAAAAAATATCCCCCATCGTGTCAGCGTCTATTTTAGCTACCTCCGCCTGGTCAAGGTCGGCAAAGTATCCCTCGAGAAACGGGCGTATGAACCGCGCTCCGCTGCTTTTCTGGACGTCCGCCAGGGTATGAGTCCCGGTAAGATTCTCCTTCAGATTACTGACCGCTCTCCAGACATCAAGCATTTGGTGCCCGAGTGCCATGGCTGGCGTAAGGTCCTTCTTGAAATACGAGTTCTCATCGATATCGTGAAAAATGATCCTGCCGGATACGGCAGTAACATTAAAAAGATGGGGAGAACCGTGTATATAGCCACTGTCGTGAAGCTCTCTCAGAGCTCTACCATACCTGCGGAAATACTCTTCGAATACCCTCCGCATCTCACCTTTCATAGGCTCTTCCAGTTCGTATCCCAAGACCATGGGTATCTGGATCTCGTATCTGCTGGACCCGAACATGCCCGCGACCTCGTCCAGGACGTTAGAAGGCAGTCTCTCGTCCTCTTCATCCTCCAACCCCATTATCACGAAACCGGGATGGATGCCGTCGAATTGATCAGGATCATACTCTCCGTATCCCAGAACATAATGAACGGGATTTCCCTCATAGAACGCGTGGTTAGTCTTGTCGATCTCGTTAATAACATTATCTATACTTTCAAGCCCCTTGAACCTAGGCCCGGTCGGGGGATACCTGACGATGCCTTTTTCGTTGAAGATCGGCTTTTGTTCCGGAGGCCTGTGACCCCTGGCGCCATTATATATCTCAGTTCGCGGAAGTCCGGCCTCTCCACGCTCCTCCGGCCTGTAACAGATACCTTTTATCTTTATGGCCTTTATCAGCCTGCCTTTTATGCGTACAGGCTCCCTAAGCTTCAGAATGGCCGATCTTCTTCCGGACAGGCCGTCGGGCGAAAAATCCTCCCAGGTGACCGTCCTTTCTATGCGCTCTATAACCTCCTCAGAAAAATATCGCAAAGCTCCTTTTGTCAGATGGAGAGCGGCGTTAAGTTTGCCTTTTCCTTCGCTCTTTCTGTCCGAGCCAGGTGACATCGCCTCTTCATCGGAAAGCTCCTCCAGCTCGGGACCGGCAAACCCTCTCATGTTGTCCGAGGCACCTTCCGGTAGCCACTCTTCCCACATATCATGGCCTGTTTGACTGAAAGCCAGTTTCCCGGAAAACAGCTTGCGCGTACCCTTGCGCATGGACTCGCGTGCTATCCCGGCAAATACCGGCATCTCCGTCTCGAGCGCGACCGGTTCCAACCTCCCGCTCACGGGATCTCTTGCAAGACCAGCGGGACTCCTGGTTTCCAGCGGCAGAGAATTGTCAAGTATGTGTGTTATGAAGAAAAGGGCGGGTATCTCTTTTTCGTTAGCAGCCGGCTCTATCCTCGCAACGACTCTGTTCCAGCCGATAATGTCCATCTGTTCATGCATACGCGCGCCCGACTGCTCATTAAGGGAAAGGACACGGGCATGGACATTCTCCGGATGCTCGGGCATTGTCATCATTATATCGTAGAGCCTGGCGGCTGAGGATCCGTGAAAACCGGTATCAACAATAACTAGAGTTCGGTATTTATTGATCCCTTCCTGCTTCAGGTATTCCCTTAACACGTCAGGGTCCTCTTCGCTTATACGCCTGTTGAAGTGCAGGGCGTGCATCCGTGAGGCTGCCGCTCCTTTTGCTTCAGCTATTTCCCTGGCCTGATCGCACAGATGCGCTGCTCCGGAATGCAGGTAGACCACTCCTACGTCGTTCTTTTCGGCAAATTCCGAATCTAGGAACCCTTCCACGATAGAACGGTTGAACATAAATGCGTGGGCCATCGCTGACGAATCAAAAAGCCTGTCGATAAAATACTCCAGAAATTCACGCGCCCTCCTGGTGGCTATTTCGTCGCCCGCGCCTTCCGCGTACAGTGCGAGTTGGTCCAGTGAGCCCTGGGTCCATGCCACGAACTCCTTCATGCCCCATTCCTCAAGGAGCAGGGATGCCCGTTTATACAGCTCATCTTTGTCGGCATTGGGAGTCGACAGAAGCATGTCCAGAAAAAGCGATACGCCGTTAAGGGTCTCATCTCTCTCTTTCCTCGCGGGTACATTTCTGACTTTTGCTTCAAAATGAGCCCTGAAAACAAACTGCGGTGTTAGTTTGACCCGGTCAAAGAGTTCATGTTCCCTGAAAAGAAAACGGAAGAACTCCTCTTCCCACCCTTCGTCCACCTTGCTAATGTCCGCCCCTTTTCTTTTCATCTCCCGGACAAACTCGAGAACCGCCCTGCCGGGTATGTTATCAATAGCGAACCTTTCCGGCTCCGCGCTAAATCGTTGGAGGTCGGCTTCGTTTAATGCCGCCATTCTAATGATGTGATCCATAAGCCTGACCGCCGCGTCTATCCTGAGCTGATCTTCTCTCGGCAGGACGGACATCACCTCGTCCTCCAGCATAAGACCTGCCTCATCCTCCTCTACCCGTCCGCTTTCGTCTATCACACTTAGAACAGACTCCACCTTTTCACGTCTTTTCTGCTTCCGGAATTTCGAAGTCTGCCTCTTTGCTCTGTCCGCCTTCTTCTGCTTATTGCTTCTGGCCATTCCTACCGGCAGGTTTAAGCGCGGAGCTATAAAGTTGTTGTAGACGGCGTGGACAGCCATCGCCCCCACCAGGGCGAGAAGAGGGTTCACGCCGGGAATAAAATACGCGGCTCGAAACGCGGCCCCCAAAACTGCGAAACCGGCGTAATGCGGCAGGCCCGGCTCCCCCGTATCCTTTATTCTCAGCTTCTGGCCTATAAAAGGCATACGGAATTTATCGTAAGTGACGCCGCTTTCTTTTACCCAGCGATACAAGCTTTGGTGGGATACACTGTAGAGAACGATACTGGCGAGGTAGAATATGATCTTCTGTGACGGGTCAAGAAACCCCAAAACCGCCAGGAACCACGGCGCAAAGTTCAGCAGTAACCCTGAAAAGAACCCTTCCTCGAGAGTAAAGGAGAACCTCGCCGCGGTCTCCATGCTTAGATAGCCCCTCTTCACCAACGGCAGCCATATCCAGCCAATCATACCCGTCGGCGTAGCCCCGTTGCTACCGTCAAAAAGGTCCAACTGTTCAGGACCGGCCGGCTTTTTTGAAAAAGGTGCGGGTGATATGTTTTCCGAAATGATCTGAGGCTCTTTTGCCAGACCGAGTTTGTAAACGCTCATCTCGATCCAATCCCACCTGTACTCGTTCACCCTGCCCCAGAACGGGTAAAAACGCACCTGTGATTTGTTGTCAATGTAAAACAGTGCGTGCTGAGATTCCGCGTCGATGCCCGCGGGAAGCGAATCTTTCAATGCCGCTTCGCCTCTGAGCCCAAAAAAAGCTATCCTGGCTCCATCCTTTTTGGCTACTCTTATGACCTCATCCCACATAAGCTTCTGCCACGGGTCGCGAAAAGCCGCTTCGTCCATTACCCCTTCCAGAAGCGAGACAATATCGAACGTTTCGTCATTGTACGGCACGCCTCTTGAGAGTATTTTCTCTCCTCGCGGGATACCCCTGCAGTCCCTGACATGAAACCTCAGATTCCTGGGCGCCTTCTCACCCATCTCTGTCAACACACGGATAGCCGCGGCTATATTGCGGGCGCTGGCGTCAATCCCTATAAAGTGAGAACGCGGATACGCCCTGGCTAGGCCTATCAAAACCAGGCCGTTCCCGCATCCAATATCCAACATCCTTTCCCCAACCCCTATTTCTATGTTCTTTCTTATCGTTTCTATTTTGTCCGTGCTCTTAAGCCCTCTTTCCCTTTCAAGGCCCCATTCGTATCCGGTATATACGCCTTCCACCTCTCCATCTTCATTCATGATACGACACAATTCGGCGTCCACTTTCTCAAATAGCTCTTTTTGGCTCACCTCCATATCCGTTAATATCATATATCGCCACACATATAATATCTGCACCGGCGCGAATAAAGAAAGTTCCTCCCCCATCCGAAGACGGTCATAAAGGTCTTTAACAACGTCCAGCTCCTTCCTGGAGAAAATGCCGTATTCAACAAGCTTCTTTTCCCTTGAAAACTGGTCGGCCGGTGTGAAAAGATCGAGTTTTCTCTGGTAGCTAGCCCCCATCCCTAGCGGGAAGTTAAATTTAGGCGCTATCACGTTGTTGTAAAGAGCGTGCAGTCCCATGGCTGCAAGAAGACCTGCCACAGGGGAAACCCCAGGTATAAGATAAGAACTTCTAAAAAGAGCGCCTATTAACGCGAATCCGAGATAATGCGGCCAGCCCGCGCGTCCGGCGGATTTTATTTTCTGTATGGTTTTTAACTCCGGAAGACCGAATGAATCGATGAGGGATACTTTTTCTTTTCTCCATCTGTAGACCGTGTCATGAGATACGCTAAAAGCTATGATGCTAAGCAGGTACAACGCTGTCGTGTTAGATGTCAGCAGGAACCCGGTCACCGCGTTGAACCACGGCAGGAAATTCAGAAATACTCCGGCAAAGATGCCCTCTTCTACGACAAAGGATATTCTCGCCGCCGTTTCCATACTGATAAGACCACGATCTATA
>JAVCCB010000073.1 GCA_030765685.1 Candidatus Tantalella remota
CCAGAAAGAAGCGGCCCGCCAAGGCAGAATAGCTAAAGACAAGGCTGAACGCGCTCAGAAAGATGCCGCGCGCAAAATCAGAATAGCTAAAGATAAAGCAGAACGTGAAGCTCAACGATTAGCCGCCGAAAAACAGAGTGAACTGGAAAAACAGCAGCGTGCCGCTGAGAAAACTCAGCGCGAGGCCCAGCGTAAGGCTGAACTCGAACAGGAACGTGCCGCACAGGCTGCCAAAGAAGCCGAACTCGCGAAACAGCGTGAACTTAAGGCCCAGCAGGCCGAAGCCGCGCGTGCTCAGAAAGAAGCTGCTCGCCAGGCTCAGATAGCTAAAGACAAGGCAGAACGTGAAGCTCAGAGGGCAGCTGCCGAAAAACAGCGTGAACTGGAAGCGCAGCAGCGTGCCGCCGCAAAAGCTCAGCGCGAAGCCCAGCGTAAGGCTGAACTCGAACAGGAACGTGCCGCACAGGCAACCAGGAAAGCTGAACGCGCTCAGGAATATTCAGATAAGGTGAACCTTAAACAGCTCTATGATGAAGGGCTGCGTCTTTACAACGCTAAGGACTATGAGATGGCTCTTGAAAAATTCAAAACGATACGCGCCGTGGATCCCGGGTACGCGAAGACCTCTTTCTACTACCACGCATGTGATTATATAGTAAATCTCAACACAAAACAGACCTCGGAATAACAAATACTCTTAAACAAAAAAAAGGCCAAAGATGATCTTTGGCCTTTTTTTATTATGCAAATATTGAACTACTATATTTTTTCCTTCAGGTAAGCGTCTATTCCTCTCGCGGCTTTCTTTCCGGCTCCCATCGCGGCAATAACCGTCGCGGCTCCGGTAACTATATCACCACCCGCGAATATATCCTCAACGCTTGACTGCCCTTTCTCATCAGCCTCTATATTCCCCCACCGGTTAACATTAAGGCCGTCTATCGAATCAAGAAGCAGCGGATTGGACCCGTTGCCTATCGCTACTATTATCGTATCCATCTCCATGTCAAATTCTGAGCCCTCTATCGGAACAGGACGCCTCCTGCCGCTGTCGTCGGGTTCGCCCAGTTCGTTCTGCAGACATGACATACTGCTCACATTGCCCTTTTCGTCTCCCTTTATACCAAGAGAAGATGTCAAGAAATGAAAGGCAATGCCTTCCTCCTTCGCGTGGTGTATTTCATCAAGCCTCGCGGGCATTTCCTGCTCTGTCCGGCGATAGACCACCGTGACCTTCTCGGCATTAAGGCGCAAAGCGCATCTCGCCGAATCCATTGCCACGTTTCCTCCCCCGATAACAGCCACTTTTTTGCCGACATTTACCGGCGTATCGTACTCGGGGAACTTATACGCCTTCATCAGGTTTACCCTGGTAAGAAACTCATTGGCTGAGTAAACTCCGTTAAGATTCTCCCCGTCCACTCCCATAAAATAAGGAAGACCCGCACCTGTCGCGATAAAAAAGGCCTTGTACCCCTCTTCTCTCATCTGCTCTATGGTCTTTATCCTTCCTATAACGTAATTTAGCTTTATATCTACGCCAAGGCCTTTTATGCTGTCCACTTCCTTAAACACTATATCTTTAGGAAGACGGAATTCAGGAATGCCGTATGTAAGCACCCCTCCCGGCTTATGCAGCGCTTCGAACATGGTCACCGCGTATCCTTTTTTAGCGAGGTCCGCCGCGCAGGTTATGCCCGCGGGGCCTCCGCCTATTACCGCGATCTTCGCGCCTTCCGCCGCGGCTCCCGCAACGACATCCTCGTCGCCCCTGTTCTCCAGCTCCCAGTCTGCCGCAAACCTTTCCAGGCTGCCTATGTTAATAGGCTTGCCTGTCTTCAGAAGCACGCACTCTTTTTCGCACTGGTCTTCCTGTGGGCAGACCCTTCCGCAAACCGCCGGAAGAGTATTGGTGTTCTTGATAATATCTATGGAATCCTGAAAACGCTTTTCTTTTATTGCCAATATGAACGCGGGTATATCTATCTCTGCCGGACAGCCGCCGACGCATGGAGCCTTCTTACACTGCAGGCATCTCGAAGCCTCCGCTATTGCTTCTTCCTCATTGTAGCCATAAGGCACTTCATTAAAATTCTTTATTCTTTTTTTGGGATCCTGTTCTCTCATTCTATTTACCTTCTCCAAGCCCTATTTTACATTGTTTTTTATAATGGCACATCGCCTCGTCTTCTTCGACCTTATACCTGGTCTGCCTCTGCATCAGGTCGTCAAAATCTACCAGATGTCCGTCGAATTCCGGCCCGTCGACACAGGTGAACTTTAATTCCCCCGAAAACTTGACGCGGCAGCCTCCACACATCCCCGTACCGTCGATCATGATCGAGTTAAGGGACACAAGGGTCTTCACCCCATACGGCCGGGTCATCTCCGACACCATCTTCATCATTATTACCGGACCTATAGCAAACACCTGGTCATACTTATCTTTTTCCAGAAGCTCTTTCAGGACATCTGTCACGAACCCTTTTCTCCCATAGGAGCCGTCATCCGTAGTAATATGGCACTTGTCGCAAAATTTCTTTATATCATCCTCGCAAATAACTATCTCCTCGGATCTGGCTCCTATTATGATCGTCACGTCGTTACCCGCTTCTACCATCGCTTTTGCTATGGGATACGCTTCCGCCGTTCCCACGCCTCCTCCGATACAGATGACCTTTCCTATGTTTTCCGTATCCGTCGCGTGCCCCAGAGGGCCGGCAATATCAAGCACAGAGTCACCCTCCCGAAGAGCGCACAACTTTTTAGTACTTACCCCCACGGCCTGACATACCACGGTCACCGTCCCTTTATCCTGGTCAAAGTTATACAATGTAAGGGGAAACCTCTCTCCCGTCTCGTCTATCCGGAGTATCACGAACTGCCCCGCTCTTGCCGCCCGCGAAAGGTCTTCCGCTTCCATCTCCACCAGGCATATCTCAGGATTAAGCTGTTCTTTTCTAACTATTTTATGCATTTCGTCCTCTTTTTATTGATTTTTGTACGTTGCCTTCTAAAACAAAAAAGACATCCCCCGTAAAGAGAACGCCTTTGTTCTGCTAAAAACCATTATCGCTATTTTTCACCGCCAGTCAAGAAAAAATATCCGGATCGCGCTATATTGACGCTATTTCCGCTCAAATATTCGGCATAAAATTCTCACCCGCGAAACGATCCTCAAAATCCCCTTCGAAGAGCTGTACCCACCCCCTAGATAACTCCAGTTCGTTCATAAGGCCCCTGACTGAATCAAATTCCTCCCGGGACAACTTCCTGCCTATCCAGTCCTCCTCAGAGGCCTTATACACGGGATAATATTGGCTCATTACGCTGAGATGCGTGTTCGCCCCCAACTCCCTCTTAATGAAACGTAGCGTATCTTCTGTGCCGGATACCCCCCCGGGGAAGGACCAAAAGACGTATGATAAGCCCTTTTTGAGCCACGCCGCCTCGGGTGACCAAGTCACCCACCTGAGCTTGCATCTCCTTCACTACTTTGCGGTTATTGGCAACATATCCCGGCGCTGATGAGAATCTCACGCCCATCACATCATCAGAATACCTCATATCGGAAAGATACACGTCAATGAGACCCCTCAGCCCTTTTATGGCTTTAAGAGAATCGTATCCTCCCGTATTATACACGACAGGGATGTTAAGCCCTCCCTTCCACACCTCACCAAACGCCTCGACTATGGCGGGCAGCATAGGGGTAGGTGTGACAAGATTTATGTTATGGACTCCTTTTCCCTGAAGATCCAGCATCATACCCGTCAGTTCCCGCGGAGAGTGCCTGTCCCCATTCCCGTCTGGCTGAACTGGTGATTCTGGCAATATACACAACCCATATTGCAGTGCGAGAAGAATATCGTCCCCGAACCGGCCACTCCCGACAGCGGCGGCTCCTCCCCGTGACGAAGATCGCAGCTATAGACCAAGAGGTCCTTTCCGATCCCGCAGAATCCTATCCCGCCTTTCGTCCTGTCCACACCGCAGTTTCTCGGACAAAGGTCACATTTTTCAAGAGACGCTTTAAGCTCCGGCAGGATCTCCCTGACGATCTTTAACTTTGCATCTATATCCATAATTATCTGCCAAAAAAAACCGAGACCACGCCTTCTCTTAGGTACGTGATCCCGGCTGTATAGTCATAGATGCGGGGTCGATCAGTCCCTGATAAAAACTTTTTTGACACCGCCGCCTATTCGCTTGGTATCCTTGACCATCCCGTTCACCGTTTCTCCGCAACCCGCGATAAATGCGACAATGATCAGCATTGCTATAGCTGCCGTTATTTTCCTCATATATAATTCCTCCATTATTTACCGAACAACACCAAATGCTAAAGCTAATTTATCATACACAAAGCAATTATACAAGCTCCGCGCAATATTATTCCTTCGAGGCAACATCCTTCTTACGCTTACCTATTTTTGCTATGTTCTCCAGCTTGCCGTAACAAATAAGAGTATCTCCCGGATTCAGCTCATCATCGGCGTTCGGCGCCGGAACGACCGAAGATCCTCTCTCTATGGCAAGGACCAGAATGTCATTCTCCCGAAAAGAGGATCCGTCGAGCTTCTTCCCTATATCTATACATTTCTCGTCGAGCGTGACCTCGGCTATACCATATCCTTCAGCCAAGTGCAGTATCTCCTCGACAGGCCGTTTAGTAAAGGTCGGGCTTTTTATAAGGTTTTCCTGTATCTTCCTGGTCAGGGCCCTTCCCAGTCCTTTATGCTGAGATACTTTTATTACAAGTAAAATAACAACGAGTATTATGGATATGTTGACCAAAACAGGCGTTAGGTTCATCCCGCCTTTGAGCATGGACAACATCAAAGTAGATATGACGGTTATCAGTCCGGCATTACCCAGGATCATAAGGAGCATTATTATCTTCCTGCGAATATCATTACTTGTTATGATCTCTGATTCCCTTGTAGTAAATCCGGTCCCGGTAAAAGCCGAAAGTGCCTGAAAAAAGGCGGTTTTTTGGTCGATCCCCGTCAGGTTCAGTGCTACAGACGCTATCTTCACGATAAAAACCGATATCAATATGATCACAATGACTGGTATTACAAGAATAAAACTCATATGGCAGCTCCTGTATCTTCGATCTCTCCGACGATCTCCTCAAGTATGTCCTCTATAGTGACTATCCCTACGACTTTACCGTCTTCTTCGGTAACTATCCCCATCGGCTGTTTTCTGTGCCTCAGACGCGCCAGCGCGATATCCAGACCGTCTCCCCTGTCAACATGAACGGGTTCCCTAAGAAAGCCCCCTAATCCCTGTTCTTCCCCCTCTTCCTGAGTGGAAAAAAGTATATCGTAGATGTTCACGATGCCCGGTATGTTGTTTTTGTTCCCCTTATAAACGGGGATCCGCGAAAACCCCGTGAGAGATGCTAGGCGTTTGAGATTGCCAACAGTATCATCCATGCTTATTGAAGATACTTTGTAAAAAGGCACCATTATGCTTTCGACCTTTTTAGCGCCGAAATCCAGGACCCTATGTATAAGTTCGACCTCATCAGCCTCGACTTCGCCGTGATCATGCCCCATGATCAATATTTTTTTAAGGTCCCGCTTAGTAAAAGTGGAATCCCATGTCCCATTCTCTTTTCTGAACGGAGACAGTATAACCCTCGCAACAGCGTTAACTGAAACTATAACAGGCAGGAAAACGCGTTGAAAAGCCTTTAGCGGGTCCACCACTTTTAACGCGACCACATTGGAATACTGACGCGCTATTAACTTAGGGACTATTTCGGCAAAGATAAGCGTGGCCGGTACCATGACCAGCGTAGCGCAAAGCGTAGATATGCTGGATTCGAAGTACTCAGCAAATATCCTTGTGGCCAGAACACTTGACATGACAACGGCAATGTTCGTCCCCACAAGCGTTGTTCCCAGATAAAGCCCCTCGTCTCCCAGAAAAGCGCTGAGTTTCTTAGCCTCCTCGTCACCGGAATCCGCCTGCCCCTTAAGCTTGACCCTATTAACGCTAGTAAGAGCCATTTCCGAGGCGGTAAAAAAAGCCAGCACGGCTATGGCGGAGAAAACCAAAATGGTATAAAGTGTTATCATTACGCTTTACCGTTATCCTTCCCGGCACCCTTTTCAATGGTAAGGCTGGTTATACGGTTTTTAGAAACGTCCTCGACCGTGACCGTAAAATCACCTATTTTTATACTATCCCCGGACTGGGGTATCTTTCCTATCACAAGAATAACATACCCCCCAATGGTGTCTACTTCCTCCGTCTCTATTTCCAGCCCTATTTCCTCGTTCACCTCGTCGATATGGGTCTGACCGCTGACTTCATATTTTTTCTGGTCGACCATATGGATGTTCGGGCTTTCAAAATCAAGTTCGTCCCGTATCTCGCCCACTATCTCTTCCATGATATCTTCTATTGTCACCAATCCGGAAGTGACTCCGTATTCATCTGTTATTACCGCCATGTGTGTGTGGTTTTTCTGGAGTTCCTGCAAAAGATCGTCCACTTTCATGCTCTCCGGCGCAAAATAAGGTTTCCTGATGACGCTCTTAATAGGGACATTGGGGTTCAGTAGGAAGTCTTTGGAATGTATAAGCCCGACAATATTGTCAAGCGTATGAACATATACAGGATACCTGGAATACTGACTTTCCTTTATCTGCTCCGTTATTTCTTCCCTGCTCAGGGTAATGTCAAGAGCATCCATATCTATGCGAGGGGTCATAATGTCCGCGGAATTCGATTCTTTGAACTCCAGTATGCTGTCTATCATATCCTTTTCTTTGCCCTTTACTACGCCGTGTTTTTTTCCCAAAGAAAAGTGGGACCGTATCTCCTGTTCCGTTATTTTTGGTTCCTCAAAGAACGCTTTTATTCCCAGAGGTTTAACGATCGCGTACGCTATACCAAGCAGAACGCTTCTGGCCGGAGAAAATACCTTTTCAAAAAAGCTTATGGGCATCGACACAAAACAGGATACATCTTTAGCGTTGGCAAGAGCGAACATCTTCGGAGTTACCTCCCCAAAGATAAGCACCACCACCGTCATCGTAATTATGGAAAATGGAACTCCACTCTCTCCCATGAGACCATAAAAAAAATCCCCGAGAACAGAACTAGCCGCGATATTTACTAGAGTATTGCCGACCAGTATGGTTACAAGAAGTTTTCTAGGCCTGGAAAGAAGAGATATGACTCTGTGCTCGGAGGGGCGGCCCGTTTCCTCCATCTGCCGGAGTGTGATCCTGTCAAGCGACAGAAAAGCGGTCTCCGAACTGGAGAAAAATGCCGAAGCTAAAAGTAATATTACGAAAAGTGCTGTATCCACCTGGTTTTCATGATCCCATCAGCTTTTCTTTGACCATGCCGCTGATGAGCTTTCCGTCAGCGGCGCCTTTGACCTTCCCCATTACGTCATTCATGACCTTGCCCATATCCGCGGGAGAAGCCGCTCCCGTGGCCGCTATGGACTCTACTACCATCTTCTCCAGCTACCTCCACGGAGATCGGCTCGGGAAGGTATTCTTCAAGAACGGCCATTTCCGCCTTTTCCTTGTCAACGAGGTCCTCACGGCCGCCCTCCGAGAATTTTTCTATAGATTCCTTGTGCTGTTTGACAGTCTTCTGAATGGTCCCGAGAACATTGTCGTCATCCATCTCCTGTACCCGGGCCTCGATCTTCTTGTTATTTATAGCGCTTACGAGCATCCTCAACACGGATACTTTCACCTTGTCGCCTTCTTTAAGCGCCGCCTTCAGATTTTTAGCTATCTTTTTTTCCAACATGACAGGTAACCTCACAGTCTTTTTCCACGCTGTTATTTCTATGCTTCATAAGCTTTCGGGACGCGATAAAACGCCTTATCGGGTCCAGGTAGTCGATAAGCAGCCTGCCCTCAAGATGATCCATCTCGTGCTGCACGACCTTCGCCGCCAGGCCTTCGAACTTTTTTATGAAATAATCTCCGTTCTCATCCTGCGCCCGTATCTTTACCTCTGCCGGACGCGCAACGCTGACGGTAACCCCCGGAAGGCTTAGGCATCCCTCCTCCATCCTGTCTCTCTTTTTTGAAACTTCTACGATCTCGGAATTAACAACATTGAGCAATCCGTCTCCAGGATCCATCACGAAAAAATCCAGCCCCAGGCCCACCTGCGGGGCGGCCAGGCCTATCCCCTGGCCGACATACATCATGTCCGCCATGGAACGCAACAATTCTTTAAAATCGTTATCGAATTTTTCGACCGGTTTTGTCCTGATCTTCAGGCATGGGTCAGGGTATGTTTTTATCTCTAAGGGGATCACTATTTACTCGTGTACTGATTGTCTTTTCCCAGAGAGACCACTCGGACCTTAAAATCTTGGCTTTCCTTCGTTTCCATCATGCAATACGATAGGATCACCAGGCCATCTCCGGGCTCCCCCCTGCGCGCTGCGGGACCATAAAGGATAATCTTGCCGGATCCGGCTTCTTCCTCAAGGACGTAAGTGGTTATTCTCTCTCCGTTATTCAAATTCAGGACCTGCACCTGCTCTCCGGGCATGATATCGACCGCCTCCAGAATATTCTTGTCTATCCCTATACTACCGTTATAATGCAGTTCTTTTCCCGTGACAACAGCTTTAGATATCTTAGATTTACAGAATGTACGCAGCATTTTTCTCCTTTTATAAACCGGCGGTACGCCGTTGCTTTATTTTATAACCCCATCGATGTCGTCAGACTCTTTTTTCCCAAGCGCCTTTTTGCTTATATTGGTCAGGTTATCCCCGTCGAAGTAAAGATACAGGTCTTCCGACAGATAACCGGCGTTCACCGGCAAAATGTCATAATGCGCCCTATAGAACCATTCCTCCCTGGTCCCGTTCCACTCTTCCGAATATACCGTGGACTTTATGTCAGGGTCACCGTACATCTCTATGACTTTCCCTTTGGGCATCCCCGGATTCAATCCGCCGCTTCCCACCGGTACGTTCATGACGGTATCCGTATTGGGGTTCTCCACCCCGCTGCAACCGGAACCGACTATGAGTATGCACACCAAAAACAGGCTTAACAAATGATAGAATTTCAAGAAACACCTCCCGGTATTTATTCGCGTTCTTTGTATGTTGACTTGTATAAGAGGTCACAGAGATACTTCAGAAAAGTGTTCTTACAATCCTCTTCTATGGATACTATCTCAACACCTACGTCGTAAGGAGCCTTGTCTTCAAGGCTTGTCTTGATCTGCCATATGATCTTAGCGTCCAGACCTATTGGCGTATTACCCTCCGGAAGGTATAGAGTGATCTTCAGAGGTTCGTCCTTTTTGAGCTCCCGGGGGATCCCGAACCGGAGTCCGACGGGCGAAATGTTCTTGGTCAGCACCTCATCAGTAATACCGCCGTTTTCTATGACTATCTTGAGCGGTATATCTATCCTGACAAAACGTCTTCTTTCTGGCAATTTAAGCTTCATATTTTCCCCTTATTGGGCAGAAGTATAACATACCGTAACTATGGCAGTCAAGATTTGTTATTCCCTTTCTGCAACATTAACATCATTGGTCATATTATATATTACTTTTATAGGGAATTAAAGAAAAAAAACGAGCGACCCTGCGGATCACTCGCTCTTTTTTCCGGAGATCACCCCGGTCAGTATTATTGCTTATTTCGCAGCCGGCATATCGGGAAGAATGGCAGGTTTGCCATATCCGCCAAAACCAAACGGAAACGTAGCTACATCAAAGAACCCGGACGCTGTACGCGCGAACGCCCTGCAGCTACCCTGAAAAAGACCAATAGTAAGCCCTTTTATCGGGTTACTCGCTTTTGTCTGGTCTACGATCCTTTTAGGGATCTCAGTCCATCCGAAAGCGATATTAGTAAAACCCCTCTCGGCCTTCTGTATCGGTCCGGCAGGATAAACACCTGAGGTCTTCTGCATGGTGGTTTTCTGTACCGTTGTTTTCTGTACCGTTGTCTTCTGCACTGTGGTTGTTTTCGCCCTGGTCGCTGTCGGCATATCAGCCGCAAAAACAGTGACCGCAAACGATATAACCATTATAAAGACAAATAGAACCATTAAATACTTTTTCATTACACACACCCCCTTTGCGTTTTCTGAAATATATCATATAAAAATGTAAAAGTCAACCTGAGCGGTAATATTATATATTAGTAGGGACGGACCAGCCTGCGCTTCTTCTGAGACCTCTTGAAGCAAATGCCAGATTATGCTTCAGGAGGCACCCTGGCAATGCCGTTCTCTTTGATCCACTTTTCTACCAGCTCTGTCACATCCGCATTAAGATAAAATCTCCAGGCATCATTGCTCCACTCGACCTCACCGGCGTACTCCCCGAGATTCCCTAACACCGCCACCTTATTATGCTTGTTTTTCCCCGACAGCTCTCCCTTAAGCCGTGATCCCGCCTCGGGGTCAAACCCTTTTATGTCCCTGCCGAGAATAACAAGTTCCGGCCTGTCAAAAGAGGTTATCGTCTCATAGACTTTTCGTTCCTGAAGGGCCTTATAGCCGCCAATCGGCATATTGACGCCCATGAAAAACGAATAGTCATCCTCTGAAGACGCCATCCTGCGCCTATGCTCTTGTACTTTCGCGTGCGCCGTAGTCATAAACCCGTCATCAAAAGGTCCCAACCCGTGAGCTCTCACCATGGCCTCCACCTGTTCCTTCGAAAGGTCTCCGGAAAGATACGCCTCAAACGGAAGGTCTAGAAGCACGCAGGCTCTTATATACGGAACCGCTAGGGCCGCTTTCACCGCAAGGTAGGATCCCCCCCTGTGCCCGAACATGCTGATGCTCTCAGAATCCACGTCCAGGCGTTCTTTCAAATACTTCAGCGCGGCCTTTATGTCGTTTATCCTTTTCTCATCGTCAAGCCCGGCGAAATCCCCCTGGCTTTTCCCCTGACCGGGATTATCAAAAACGAAAACAAGGAATCCCGCACCGGAAAGAAACTCACCAAGCGCCGCCACAAGATACTCTTCTCCCCTTTTTCTTGGCCCGTCATCAGGAACCATCAGAACCGCGGGAAAAATACCCTCCCCCGCGGGTACCCACATCTCCCCGGACAATATCATGCTGCCGTTCTCAAAAAACACCTCTCTGGGACCGGCCTCCTTCACAGTAACGATCTCGTCTTGCCCTGTTTCCGTAACAGCCCCAACGGGGGCGGCCTCATCTGCAAGCTTCCCCGGAACACCTCTGACTGTAACAATATTCTTTACGCGGTCTATAACGGAGATGGCCTGTGAAAAAAGATTAGTTATTTTATCCGCGGGAGTCTCTACGGGTGCGGTAAGTATCATACTTATTGCCGGGTTTTCCATTTCCATACCCAGCATGACATGACCGTATTTTGACATAAAGACCTTTGTTCCGGGAACCCCTCTCGCGCCTATTAAATAGCTCTCGGCCTCAACCTTTTGCCCCCCTACGCTAATATACTCATCTCCCTGGTCCCTCACTTCGACTTTGTCCCGCATCGGCGGAAGCGATTCGGGAACCGGGATCATCACTTCGAAGAACTGTGTTCCTTTTTTCCAGAAATTATACCTTTCCATAAGCGCCATGTAGGTGCTGATCTCCCCAGGGGAGATCAGCACCGTCTTCTCTCCCGTTGAAAAATCTTTTAAAGTAAGGAACCTGGGGTTCTCAAGAAATAGATAGTCGGAGTTCTCTCCATCCTGGGTAAGCATAATAATGCGCTGCTGGCCTCTCGTTCCTTCAGACTCCTGGAAGAACTTGACGGGGAGAGCTGAGCGTTTTTCGAGTATGAGCTTCTGCGTGATCCGGGGATATCCCTTTGCCGTCGGGTATTCAGAGACACTCTTATATATGGTCCTGTCCGCCGTGGAATATCTGTCCACCGTTACCGAACCAAAGGGCCTGCCTCCAAGAAAGACGTCAAACTTCAACTCTTCATGCCCGCTCATCTCTATGTAGAAAAAAGCCAAGAGGACCAGTGCCGTTACCAGAAGGATCGAAAAGATCAGAATAACTACCATTTTTTTCATGAAACGCTCATCCCTTCGACCGTAAACACCAGTTCTATGCTGTCTTCCAAGACGCTTCTGGCGAATTTTGAGTTTGATGCTATCCAGGACGTCACCTCAGCCGGACAGTTCCTCAAAAAATGCCTGAACGACATACTCTCTCCCGGCAAAAGGATGTTGACTGTCTTATCTCTGTCTGACAGCAACGCGGGCGAGGCCAGCCCTTTCTCACCCAGCGGATAGACCCAGTCCCGGTAAAGTACGGTTCCATCGGGTTTGGTGAACACCATCTCCAGGGTCAGGGATGTAACAGATTTATTAGTACCGTTCCTGAGATCCCCCTCCACCAAAGACATTCCGGAAAACACGCCTTTGTCCACGATCTTCATGCTTATGCCTGATATGATCACTTCCTTGCGAAAAATATCCGCAGTTAACTTATATATGGAATTACGATATCTGGACGCGAAGGTATCCTTTTTCCACTGCATGTATATGCTGTACATTCCGAGGGTAGAAATGAACACCACCGTCACTATGAGCGACGAGAACAGGATAACAAGAATATGTTTCTTTTTTACGAACATGTTAAGACCCTATATCCTCCATGTATTTTCCCCGGACGCTGTTATAATAGTCTACCATTTCTTCCGACGCGTAATCGGGGTAAGTCCATGGCCACGACCTGAAAGTACCGTCCTGAAAAAAGAGCGTGGATTCGGCAAAGATCTTTCTTCCAATATATACGCGGTGTGTGTAATCTTTCGTCGTAAGAAGGACCAGTTTGGCTTCGGTCACATATCCGGGATCTATGTTCACCCTGCGCCTGCCATCTACTGCTGACCTGTTTTCAAGTTCATTGGTTTCGATCTTTGCTTCAGGGACTCTCTCTTTGCCCAAGAGACGTTTAAAACACATCAGTTTTCTGCTGAGGGATACCCCGAACTCATCACGATAATATTCCGTGAAGTCAAACGGACACTCCAACGACAGGTCATCCTGCGGTCCGAACAGCTCTTCGAGCCCCCGTTCCGCCTCTTCTAGAAATTTTTTGTCTCTGAATATTACGCTCGTTACAAGCTTGACCGGTTTCTGTTCGAAGATCTCTCCCATAACGCGACTACTCTCCTATCACCTGCAGGACCAGGCGCCTTTCCCTTGGACGGGTATCAAAGTCACAGAAAACTATCTGCTGCCAGGTCCCGAGGGTCAGGGTGCCGTCATAAAAAGGTACTGTAATAGACGGCCCCATAAGAGAGGACCGGACGTGGGAAGACCCGTTATCATCATGCCATGTCTTACTGTGCTCATAAACCTTGTCGGTGGGCGCGAATATCTCCAGTGCGTTCTTGAGGTCCTTTACCAGATTGGGTTCGTATTCGATCGTGGTCAATCCTCCGGTAGAACCCGGATTGAATACCGTAAGTATCCCCTCGGTCATGCCGGACGAAACAACCGCCCCCTGGCATTCGTCGGTAATATCAAGTACGTCTGTATTTCCCTTGGTTTGAACAGTGAGGTATTCTGTGGTGATCATAGTCCCCGATAAACGCTATTTATCTCTTTCGCCAATATACTTGACGAGCGCTCTTCTCTCTTTTGGCATAAGTGTGTTGAAAAAGATGGCTATGTCATAATGCTGGATGCGCCCGTTCTTTTTAACCGAGTGCTCCCTTACTACAACACCGTCGAGATTCATGGTCTTTGGGGCTGCCCCTTTTCTGCCCGGAAGCGAGAGAACGACTTGTACTATGGTCATAAGCGGTATGTGCTCCGCGACTTTGCAATACACTCCGGAAGCGCTGACATCCAGACTCTGCGAGATGGTATTGAACCCGTCCCCCGACAGTTGTATCGAGATGTTAGGATCTTTTATACGCGGGTGTTTTCTCCGCTCGATTCTTTCAGGCATAGCATTCCTCCAAAATATCATAAATTGTTAATCAAATACGGACCATGGAGCCTTTCCCGCACGGTCCACTGAACATCTGCCGGTCAGCGCGCGTGAAGATCATCCCGGTGGCCAGGCGAATTTCCTTCCGCCCAGGATATGCGCGTGTATGTGAAAAACTTCCTGGCCGGCATCCCGGCCGCAGTTCAGAACGACGCGATAACCCTTTTCGCTGAGCCCCTCCGTGCGCGCCAGCTCTCCGGCCTTCACAAGCAACTTACCCGCCAGAGCTTCATTTTCTCCCGAAACATCGTTCAGGGTACCGATATGTTCTCTCGGTATAAGAAGAATATGGACAGGCGCCTGCGGGTTGATATCTTTGAACGCGACAAGTTCATCGTCCTGATAAACTATGTCCGCGCTTATTTTACCGCCGGCAATATCGCAAAAAAGACAATCGTCCGTCATGTCAGGATTATTATAACATGTATGAATATTATTTCAAACTATTAGAAGTGGTACCGGTGAGAAAATTTAAGGTTGTCAGGTCAGAATCCGGGCAGCTTGCTCCGTTTCATCCTCGTTAAAGACCGTTATACCGTTTCGCAAAAAGAGTTCCGCAGTCACCCCGGCACCTTTTCGAAGGGTCCCGTCATATTTTCCGGCATGTATGCTGTATTTCCCGCAGGATGGACTGCGGGACTTCAGGACAGCAATGGTCACAGAAACATTCCTCGCCGCCTCCAAGGCGCGCTGAGCCCCTTTAAGGAACTTCTCGGTATTATCCCTGCCTCCTGAAGATACAACGGCAGACTCACCGTCAAGAACGTCCGCGCCTGTACCTCCTGAGATCTCGTTACGGTCCCGCGGACAGGCGCATCCACCTTCGACCTCCGGACAGACGTCGATATAGTCTACCCTGGAGCAAAGTTCCACTACAGGTTCAGACAAGCGTGAAGTGCCGTCGTAAGCACACTTCTTCCCGATAAGACAACTGCTGACAAGTAACTTTGCTTTAACATCGCTCATATGTATTCCTAAAAAAAAAGGTGCGGCAACCGGACAACTCTATCGCCGGCTACCACACCTATATACCCAACACCCGTTACTAAGCCTCTCCGCCTTCAGCCTTCTTCTTCTCCTCTTCGGCCGCGACGCGATCCGCTTCGACTTTACGTTTGAAACATTTCTTAGTGCAGTAGAACATCCCGTTACGATAATACCATAACTTTTTCAGCAGAGCCTTACCGCAACTTAAGCATTCGGTAGGTTTCTCGGGCTTCTTCTGCTTAGGCTGACGAGAGGGTCCTTTTTTCGGACCTTCTTCGGCCGGAGCTTCCTCAGCAGGTTTCGCTTCAGCCGCCGGCGGCGCTTCTACTGCCGGAGCTTCCTCCGCAGGCTTCTCTTCCGCCGCCGGGGCCGCTTCTGCTGCCGGAGCTTCCTCGGCAGGTTTTTCTTCCGCCGCCGGAGCCGCTTCTACCTTTTCCTCGGCCTTTTCAGGTACCTTCGGTTCTTCTACCTGAGGAGCCGCCTCTTCCTTCTTCTCTTCGGGAGCATCTTTATCTTTCTGTTCTTCTTTAGCTACCATTATTCCTCCATTTTCTGGTTATTTTAATTCCGCGTTAGCGGGAGTGATCCATTTGTGATATATGTACTCTAACAGTCTGCTCCTGTCATCATTTCCGATCTTGCTAAACTGCAGTCCGCTTTTATGCTGATAATCGTCAGGTGACGGGCCCTTTGTCCACGCCACAGTCCCTTGAAGAAGAACGGGAACGTTGTCTCCGGGAATGGACAATTCTATCTCCATATCATCGCCCGGGGCAACCGGCTCCTGGCTCAAAATACCTATGCCCTCCTTGCTGAAATTGCTTACTTTAAGCTCTTTCAAAGCGCTGCCAGTGCGACATATGGCGTTCATAAGAACGTTAAATCGTATGTATCTTCTTTTCTCCCCCATCAGTCCCCCTGTAAACAAAAAAAATAAAAAGGTGACGATCTCTTTCTGAGACCGTTATTAAGTCTTCCTTAAAAACAGAGAGGGAACGACGAATCGCTCCCTCTCTGCACAAACGATCAAAACATAGCTGTAATTATTCGCTGAAAACGAATTCTGGTTCCAGCACCGGCTGATAATCTTCCGGAATCGGGAACGGGAAAGTAACTGTTTCATATATACCCGCGCCAGTCCTGACGATTGTCATACCAACACCTTTAGCCAGACCCATTGTCAAACCGGAAAGAACGTTTTCCTCTACACTTGTGTCATAGATGTTCTTAGGAAGCTCTACCCAGCCTGTGAGTATGTTAGCAAGGCCCCTACCGAGTTTCTTCGCAGGATCCTGAGCATAACACTGAGTGGCCATACCTAACATAGCTACGACTACAAAACAAACAAACATAATTTTTATAGCTTTCATATCTTCTTTCACCTCCTTTTAATGCATTACCATTGAAATTTACCTGAAGTATATCATGCTAACTTACCGATGTCAAGTTTTCGGCCTTAATATCTCGTCCACAAGTTTTGTGATACGCTGCCTATCTCCATCCGGCATATCCCTGAACTCGATACCCGTGTCGTAGAACACCCCTTCGGACTCCCTGACCGGATGTCTTTTGACTACCCAAACAACCGTTCCTGTGCAATACAGAGGCGCCTGGCCTTCCTCGAGGAACACTTCCAAAGACACTACATCGAACAATTCGAAGCCTTTTTCCAGCAACACACAAATGCCACCGGCTCCTATATTATCCGTCAACGCCTCTATAAGTTCTTCCCTTCCGTCGTTGGAAACCTTTATCAGGCACTTATAGTTGACCCTCGGAAACTTTCTCTGATTTATACCTTCCCATGACATGATAGATAAACTATAGCGTATTGGGAGAAGAAATTCAAGTATTTTATCACGCTCCACGGGCCCCAGAAAAACCAAATGCCAAAAACCAAATGACAAATGAAATCCAAATGACAAATACCAAAATTTCATGTTTTGGATTTTGGTTTTTGTCATTCCTTTGAATTTTGGATTTACTTTTTCTTCCGGAACAATTCTCTTTACAGTGCCTCTACCAGCCTCTATAATACTTAATTAAGGAGGCAAGACACGCAATGTATCTGGACTTTTTTGGATTAAGAGAAAACCCTTTCAACGTTACCAGTGACCCTGACTTTCTTTATCTCAGTCACACGCACAAAGAAGCGCTTAACCACCTGTTGTACGGTATAAACCAACGCAGAGGGTTTGTTGAGATCACGGGAGAGATCGGCGCCGGTAAGACTACTTTATGCAGGGCTCTTCTGACGCAACTCGACACCAAGACCAAAACGTCACTTGTCTTCAACTCAAGCCTTCCGGAAATGCAGCTTTTAGAAGCTATCCTGAACGATTTTGGAATAACTCCCTCCCGGCGCAGCAAGGTCGCTTTTTTCGACGACCTTAACAGGTTCCTCCTGGATCAGCTTTCCTGCGGAAACAACGCCGTCCTCATAATAGACGAAGCCCAGAACCTACGCCCTGCCACACTGGAGGGTATAAGGATGCTCTCGAACCTGGAGACCAACAAAGAAAAACTTCTGCAGATAGTTTTGGTCGGACAGCCGCAGCTTAAGGATAAACTTAATAAGCCTTCGCTGGAACAGCTTAAGCAGCGAATAAGCGTACGTTTTCATGTGACGGCACTGGAAAGAGACGAGATGCACAACTATATAAATCACAGACTGGCCGTTGCCGGAAGTTCGGGAGATGTCAGTTTCCCCCCGGATGCCCTGGACCTGATATACAAGTACTCAGGCGGCATCCCCCGGAAGATAAACCTTTTATGCGACAAATCCCTACTTATGGGGTTTGTACGCAACTCACGTTTCCTGGGACTTGATATTATAGAAAAAAGCATAAAAGAGATCGAGGGCCAGTACACCATGGCGGCCGCTTAAGATGAGTATAATATCAGACGCCTTAAGAAAAGCTCAGGAAAAACGTTCGAACGGAAGTTCCATCACTCCGGAACCGGAACTCCTCGCCGCGCAAACCTCCCCCGAAAAGAAAGACATCGAACGGCTTACTAGAAAAACCCCCTCTACCAGAACTATCATCGCGATCGTCGCGGGGGTCATATTCGCCGTGGTTACCCCTCTGATAATACTGGCAATGCATATTCGTCCTTCTTCTACTCCCGCTAAAACGGCGGCCGAAAAAACCGTAAAGAAAAAAACACCTTCGCCCGTCAAAGCTCAGGAAGTATCCGTTGTTGAGACTAAAAAGACTCCGCCAAAAGAAATACCGCAGGAGGTCAAGCCTCCGGTCTTCGAAGAAACAGTTGAACTGCCATCCCTTTCGGGGATCATGTATTCACCCACATATCCAATGGCCATCCTGAACGGGGAGATGCTGGGTGAAGGAAGCAAAGTAGACGGTTTTGTTATAAAGAAGATCCTTACCGACCGCATAAAACTCATCCGCAATGATAAAGAATATGTTATCAAATTACGCTAGCGTGTTTATGAACAGTAAACGGTGAACTGTAAACAGTGATCCGTCATCAGTGATCAGTCATCAGGCCTAGATGCTCGCAGGAACAGGACATCAGGAGATCTGGGAATCAGGAACTAGGATATCGGGACATCAGAAACGAACTCGGATTACGTTGTTGGGTTACGGCTATTGAATCGTCTGGCGTTAAAGGATGGCGGTTTTCCCCAACCGTAAACCCTCTAACGATTCCAAAGACACAACCGATCAACGATTGACAAAAAATCCGGGCATAAAAAAAGACCAGCTAAATTAGCTGATCTATCCTCTATTTTGGGTCCTGAGTGTTGGGTCTTGGCCAACACCTAACACCCAAGATCTAAGACCTCTTTTGCGCTCTACGTTATCGCTGCACGAATATGCTCCGGAATACTGACGGGTTTGCCGTCGGAATTGATGAGGGCGTGTTTTGTCTTTCCTGTCGCAGCTGTTCTTTCTCCGCACTTTATCTCATATTCAAAAGTCATCCGGGCCTTAGTGACCTCCGTCAATACACCCGTAACGGAAATAAGGTCGTCGTATCTCAAAGGCAACTTATAACAGCAATATGCCTCGACTACCGGTATATACAACTTGTCTTCGTCTTCCATCTTCCGGTATTCGATACCCTTTTTCCTGAAGAACTCGGTCCTCACTATCTCGAACCAAACAAGATAATTCGCATAATAGACCACGCCCATCTGGTCTGTCTCTTCATATCTCACTCTTAACTCTACGGTATGACTATTCATCATCGCCCCTATCCTTCTATCACTTTTACATACACCTTACGTTCCCGAGGCCCGTCAAACTCACAAAAATATATACCCTGC
>JAVCCB010000010.1 GCA_030765685.1 Candidatus Tantalella remota
ACATATTGAGAAAAAAGGGACGGACAGATGTTGCCATACTTGCGTTCCGGTCTTTGCAAATAAATTTTTCACAGTCTAATCTGAGAGATAAAGCGCTGTATCAATTGGGGCTTTTGTATGCCGAAAAGGGTGATTATGAGAGTTCAGTAAGTCAGTATGACCGTATTCTTGAGGATTTTCCGGAAAGTCCTTTGCGCCGTGAGGCATTATTAAAAAAAGCGGATTCACTTTATAACAGCGGCGATTATGCTTCCTCTGAAACAATATATAAGAAGGTCATAAAGTCCGCTTCTAACAAAGATCTCATCTTGAAGGCAAAATACCATCTAGGTTGGGTATACTACAAGACCGGGCGAGAAGGTCATGCTCTGGATATATTCAAGAAAATGCTTGGTGATCGCGCCGCAAGTTCGCTTGCTCCGGGAATAAAACTTTGGTTTGGGGAATACTACTACAATCATGGAGAGTTCGAAAAAGCCGAGCGATATCTTTTTGATATTCTGGAAAATTATCCTGCGAGTGTTTTTGCGCCGGATGCCGCTTATTGGCTTGGCTGGGTTTTTTATGATAAAGGCATGGGTGAAGAGAGCATCGAATATTTCAGCAGGATACCCGATAAGCATCCGGAAAGCAAATGGGCTCCCCAGGCTATCTTGACGATCGGTGATATATTGAAAAAAGACAAGAAATATCCCGAAGCGATAATTCGCTATGAAACATTGTTGCGCAAATATCCCGCAAGCGGTATTACAAATATCGCTAACAATCGCATAGGGACGATATTGAAAACCCAGGAAAAGTACGATCTTGCTATAGAATATTTCAGGATCGCGTTAACCGGCGAGAATACAGAATTGAATGCGCAGACACAGTTTGACATAGGGGAATGTTACGAATATGAAGGAAAGAAAGACGAGGCTGTTGAAGAATATCTCAAAGTAGAATATATGTATCCGCGCGGAGTTTTTTGGGTTATGCGTTCGAGTCTTAAATGCGCCGGAATACTGGAGGAACAGGGGAAGAGCGAAAAAGCTGTCGCTCTTTACCGAAAACTTGCTTCTGGTGAAGGAAAAGAAGCCGAGTATGCTAGGGAAAAATTGAAGTGGTTGAAATAAGAAGAGGGGGGTAAGCGATGTGGGAAATGGCAGTTAAAGGCGGACCGTTGATGTTTTTGATAATAATGTGTTCAGTGATCGCGTTAGCAGTGGTCCTGGAAAGGTTATGGCATCTCAGGCGTGCCAAAATAGATACTGAAACTTTCATGGAAACTATCGCCGGAATTTTAAAGAGAAATAAGATACTTGACGCGATCGACATGTGCAACGTAACACCGGGCCCCATCGCGCATATTCTGAAAGCCGGCATATTAAAACATGACCGCACGCGCATGGAGATCAAGGAAGCCATAGAGGACGCGGGGCTGCACGAGGTGCCGCGCCTGGAAAAAAACCTAGGTGCGTTGGCCACTATCGCCCACATAACACCTCTTTTGGGACTATTGGGTACGGTTACAGGTATGGTGAGGGCTTTTCAGGTGATAGAGCAAAAGGCTACGGCTTTGGTGCCGGTTAATCCAGGCGATCTCGCGGGCGGGATATGGGAAGCACTTATCACTACAGTAGCCGGCCTTGCCGTCGCCATACCGACTTATGTGGCGTATAATTTTTTAGTCAGCAAGGTCGATGGTTTTGTTCTTGAGATGGAGAAAAGCTCGACAGATCTGGTCAATATACTTGGTTCAAAAAGGGAAGAAGATGAAGCTTAAAAGAAAAGTCACGATCGAGAAAGGACATCTCGACATAGCTCCTTTGATAGATATAATATTTTTGCTTCTTATATTTTTTATGTTAACATCAAGCTTCATTTTTCAACCGGGCATCCGGGTTAAACTGCCAAAAGCTGTTACAAGTGAAGTACTGCACAAAGAGCTCCTTGTCGTGGTTGTAACCGACGATAACAAGGTATATGTAAACGAAAGACCCGTTGATACAGAAGAACTGTTTTCCCGTATTTCACTTGCGGCACGTGAAGGACAGCCGCTGTTGATAAAAGCTGATAAAGCTTCTGATCTGGGTAAAGTGATAGAGATATGGGATATATGCCGGCAGGTTGATGTGAAACAGGTAAATATTGCGACAACACAATGAGTAGAAATTTCAACATAGCGTTGATCGCGTCGGTCGCTCTTCATATTTTCTGGATGTCGGCGGTGGTGATCATAAATCCGGCAGCCATGGAAAAAGTTAAGCCGTATACGTCGGTCAATTTCCTGGGGCCGCTACTAAATAAGACTGCGTTTGATATCATGCTTGAGGGTATAGATCCGGTCATAAGCACTACTTACGCGCATGTCCCGATACAAACCTCACATAATTATTTGCGGGCTGAGGCTCCGAAACGGAGACTGCCGGCAGAAGAACTTTCGAGACATAATGTTGCAGTGTCTGATCGGTTTCTTGCGTATTTTCTGGCGGCAGATAAAAGTATTCCAGATTTTTTGTTTCAAACTCGCGAATTTTCGGACGCGGGGTACAGACTGTCCGGCGATAAAAAAGACCGGAAAATAATCTATCGGCCGACGCCTCCTGTCTTGATCCCGGGTATGTACGGTTTCGGGGATGTTTTGCATATAAAGGTGCGATCACTGGTTTCGAGAGAAGGT
>JAVCCB010000095.1 GCA_030765685.1 Candidatus Tantalella remota
CAAAGCAGGGTAATAAGGTTTATGCCGAGCCTATTCGCGGTAAATGCCATATTTCAAATATCTAAATAGCTGGTAGAGGAGATATGTCATCCCGGAATTTTCCTAAGGAAAATATCCGGGATCACATAGAAACAAAAATATTTTTGCGAGATCCCGGAATTTTCCTTCGCTCCGCTCAGGAATTCCGGGATGACAATTTTTACCCAATATTCAACACGAATTCAGCTCGGGGCAAGCCAATGGACAATTTCAGCAAGCACTACAACAAGTTAAATGACGAACAAAAGAAAGCTGTTGATCTTACAGACGGGCCTCTTCTTGTTCTCGCCGGTCCCGGAACAGGGAAAACCCAGCTCCTTTCCGTCAGGGCGGCCAATATCATACGGTCGGGTAAATGTGACCCGGAAAACATACTTATTCTTACTTTCACTAATGCTGCTGCTAGAGCCATGCGCGAACGTCTGGCCAATATTCTCGGACAGACCGGTTACAGCGTAGAGGTGGAAACCTTTCATAGTTTTGCCAATTCGATTGTGCTTGAATCTATAGAGGCCATAGATTACGTGAAAGATAAAATAGAGCTCGGTGATGTAGAGAAAACGCGTGCCATAAAATACATACTTGATAACGTTAAGGGTGCTGGTGAGCTTCGGCCGTTCGGCGCGCCCTACATACACAGGAACGAGATAGAGAAGCGGATAGGAGAATTAAAGAATGAAGGCATTTTGCCACTTGAATTCAAGGAACTGACCCGAAAATTTTTACCAGATGGAAAGATCATCGACGATAAGGATGTTTCAAGGCTGCGGGCGTTGGCAGTGATCTATGAACATTATGAACGGCTTAAAACGAAGGATGCCGGGTTACTTTTTGACGAGCGCGGACGCATAGACTATGATGATATGCTGCTTGTAGCACTTGAAGCGCTTAATGATAACATCAAGTTGTGTGATTTTTTCAGGGAACAATATAAGTATGTCATGGTGGACGAATACCAGGACACGAACGGGGTTCAGCTTGATCTTTTGTTTTCTATCATCGATCCAAAGACGAAAAACATTTGTTGCGTAGGTGATGATGATCAGTCGATATACCGTTTCCAGGGAGCAACTTTATCTAATTTTCGTGTTCTAGCCGAAAGAATACCTTCTTTAAAGAAGATCAGTTTGGTTGATAATTACCGTTCTTCCGAGGACATCATAAAAGTTTCTGGTGACATCATTGGGCAACTCCCTGATATTGAGAGAGTTGATACGAAAAAACTAAAGCCCTGCGTACAGTACAGCAGTGGCGGAATACGTGCCATAGAATTTTCCACCGAAGAAGAAGAACTTGATTTTTTGGCGGAAGAAGTAGCGCGTATGGCGAAGATCATAGCAAAAGATAAGTTGATCTCTCTTCGTGAGAGAAAGCAACCATACAATAATATGGCGGTTTTGACCCGTACACGTGCTCAGATAAATCGTGTGGTTGATATGTTCTTGAAGAAAGGTATTCCTTATGCCACTGATGGAAAAGAAAATATACGAAATGAAAAACGGGTACGGCAGATGCTTGATGTCCTGGAACTGGTCAATATAGATCCGGGAGATATGGAAAACAAGTCGCTCATTCTTTACAATATACTCACTTCCGATTATATTAAAGCGAAACAGCAGGACATTCTGCGTTTCATTGGACACGTAAGCAGAATGAGATCACATGCGAGGTCCAAAGGTGATCTCAAAAAATATTGCGCATATAATCTTTTCCAGGAGTTCATGGTATCATTCCCGGCCGAAGAAGAGAAGCCTCCCTCAAAAAAAGATTCCGATAATCTTAAAATAACAAAAGATATAAAGCTTGAGGATGCTCACACCATGCATTTACTCGCATGGTCCCTCGGGCGGGCACTTCGAGATAGTCAAGATAGGCCGGTTCATGATATTTTATTGAGGTATATAGAAGATACCTGTTTGTATAAATTCGTACTGAAAACGTATTGTGACAACAGGATACTCAAGGCAAGAGACTTAAGGGCTCTTGTATCGTTCGTTAATATGGTAAAGTCCGCAGATATGGCAAAACCTGCTCTTAGTCTGAGGGAATTCATGGAAGAGATAGAACTCAGAGAAGTGCAGGGAATGCCGGTAAGAGGAGAATTGGCCACAATGAACCAGGATGGGGTAAGGGTCTATACCGCCCATGGATCAAAGGGGTTGGAATTTTACTCGGTGTTCATGCCGTTCTGCCTTGATAAAAAAAGTTGGCCGTATCGCGGCAAAGCCGACATAATAAATTTGCCACCTGAGGTATATAAGAACAAAGAACGCGTTGAAGAAAAAAAGAAACTGAAGATTCTGCGGGGCCACGATGAGCTGAGAATATTCTATGTCGCTTCGACACGGGCTAAAGCTTATTTAACGTATACTTCCACGCCGGCTGGGAGGGCTATCACTACACCTTTTTTTGCACAGTCGGGGTTGCTTGAGGAGAACGTTTCATCTCGTGATGAACAGGAATTTTATGGTCGTTTTCTAACAAAAAAGGAAAGAGAATATGATCCATCCGGAGTTACTTCCGCTATTTTGGAAGATATGGTCCGGGATATCGCAATGACACCGACAAAACTGAATACCTATTTGAATTGTCCGAGAAAATTCCTATATAATTATGTGTTAAGCTTGCCGGGCAGAAAGAACCAGCACCTTGTTTTCGGAAACTGTGCGCATAAGGCGCTAGAAGAGGTTTACGGAAGTTTTATGGATAAAAAAAGGTTTCCTCCGTTTCTCGAGTTCAAAAGAGAGTTTAAAAAGGAACTTGATTTTCAGGGAGTAAACGATTC
>JAVCCB010000015.1 GCA_030765685.1 Candidatus Tantalella remota
AGGAACAGAAGAGACGCAACGAAGACAGACAAAAAGAAGACCAGCGCCGGAATGAAGACCGGCAGAAACAGGACCAGCGGCGTAATGAGGACAGGCAGCAGGAAGACCAGAAAAGTAAGGCGGAGTCCGAGAAGCGGCAGCAGCAGGCTAAAAGTGAAGGGGAAAAACAGGAGGAACAGAAGAGGCAGCAAGAACAGCAGAAGCGTCGGAATGAAAACCGGCAGAAAGAAGACGAGCGTCGTAACGAAGACCGCCAGGAACAAGATCAACGTCGGAACGAAGACAGGCAAAAAGAAGATCAGCGGCGTAATGAACAGCAGCAGAAGCAGCAAAAACGCCAGGAAGAAGATATGAAGGACCGGCAGGACCAGTTTAAACCGCAGGACGCAAAATCTCAAGCCGAACGTCAGCAGCAAAGAGACAAGCAGCGTCAGGAAGAGGACCGTCAGGAACAGCAAGAGCGGCAGAAGCAGCATCAAAAGCAGCAGGAGCAGCGCCGTAAAGAAGATAAGCAGCAAGAGGGCACGCGTAGCAACGAGGATCAGAAGAGAAAAGAAGAGCGGGGAGAGGGTGAAGAAAAACCAGGAGAACCCGGTTCTCCCGAAGGGCAGAAACCCGGGGAAGGACCGGAATCTGAAAAACCCTCTGAACCTGGAGAAGGTTCAGAGGAAGGTACTTCGGATAAACAGCCTGAAGAAAAACCTCAGGAAATGTCGGAGAATTCGGCAATGATAGTAATAGATGCTTATTGGAATGGTGAGGCTCCGCAACATGTTATACGGCAGGAAAAATCACCGCTTAAGCAGGATGTGGAGAAGGATTGGTAGAGTGCAAACGGGGAGCGGTAATCAGGTCTTTGGTGTTGGGTGTTAGGTGTTAGGTCGTAAGCCAAGTCCCAAGACCAAACACCCAAGACCCAGGACCCAGGACCCAGGACCCAGGACCCAGGACCCTGTCGGTAGACACAAATATGAGATACAAAAAACTCACTATTATTTTTATTTTCACTTTCGCGCTGATATGCGTGGCGGGAGAGCTCTGCGCGGAGGAGATAAAATTTAAAATCTTGCTTGAAAAGGAAAAGGTCACTCCGGGGGAGCGCGTGAGGATGGAACTTATTTTCTTCGATCGTACGGACGTTCCCAAGATTGATATACCGGAGGTGGAGGGGCTTGATATAAGGTACAGAGGGTCTTCTATCAAACCTATTACTGAAGATGGGAGTACTGAAGATTCAGCAGTGTACATGTACAGCATCGTTTCCCGTGCTGCGGGCTCGTACACTATCGGTTCTTTCAGGATAGAACAGGAGGGAGATGTGTATGTATCCGATACCGCAGTTGTTGAGGTGACGGAGGGAGAGCCGGAAGGAGGGGGGGAGTCTTCCGAGAAAAAAGACATTTTAGACGGGCGAATATACCTTGAAGTGGAGATCCTCCGAGATGAAGTCTTTGAGAATGAGAAGATCCCTGTAGTGGTTAAATTGTACACAGACTGGCTTGACCTTGAAGATCTGGCTGTCTTTGACGAGATCGGAATGACCCAGCTCGCTGGAGTATATAAAACCGGAAAATCTGAGATGGTCACGATGAAAGGCGTTAATTATGCCGTGATGGATTTTAGCAAATGGTTTTTTATACCTACTCCGGGGGAGTATACATTCGGTCCGGTCAAGGCCAGGTTTAATATTGTGGAGCTTAGCGGACAGCCGCTTAACTATAATGAGGATTTTTATAAAAAGGTGATCGGCAGGCACGGTAAACATTTGATCGAGATAGAATCGCCGAAGAAGATCATAAAGGTTTTACCGCTGCCGGCGGAAGGCCGTCCGGACGATTTCAAAGGAGCCATGGGAAGTTTTACGCTTGAGGCGGTAGTGGCCCCTAAAAAAATAAAAGAGGGAGCGATAGTTAATTTGACAACGGAAATATCGGGGTATGGTAACTATAAGACGGTGAGTGCCCCTGAGATCCGGGAGCAGGAAGGGCTGCGCGTGTATGAACCAACTGCTGAAGAGAAAGAAGGCAGAGTCATATTTACAAGGGGCATACAGATCCTCTCCGCTGATATAAAGGCGATCCCGGATGTAAAGTTCAGCTATTTTGATCCAGTCGAGAAAAAATATTTTTCTTTATTCAAAGGACCGTTTCCTGTCGCGGTAAGCCAGGGGGGGGGGTTGGCGGCCGTAGAGAAGGCAAAAGGTCCTGAGGAAAAGAAAGAACCCCTGGCGGAGGAAAAAAAGAAAACAGAAGAAATGATAGATATTAAGACCTCTGCGGGCGATTTGCGGAAAGCATCTCCCGTGTTTTATGGTCTGGCAGGCACGGTATTCCTGGGCATGCTGCCGCTATTTTTTCTAGGAACGAGTGTTCTGGTCAAAAAAAGAATGGATCGCCTGGTAAATGACACTGCATACGCGGGTTGGATCCAGGCATCAAAGGAAGCGGCGAAGGATCTGACGAAAGCTCGTTCGCTTATGAGAAAAGGGGATCCCGAACGTTTTTATGATCATGTGTTCAGGATGACGCAGAGATACCTGGCACGTCGGTTCTGTTTCGCTCCCGGCGGCATCACCGAGGAAATAGTAAGTAGCCAGATCAGGCTGAGAATAGAAAATGGAGATATCGCGGACGCTATAGAAAGTATATTCAACGACTGTTATCTTTCGAATTACGCGCCTCTTGAATTTGAGCAGTCTGATATGGAAAACACATTCAGGAAGGTAAAAAAAGTAATTACTGAACTCAACGGGATCGTATACATATGAGACACTTTTTTTTAATATCCATATTGTTCGTACACGTTGCCGGTCTTGCGGGTGGTTTGAACGTATCCGGAGGCGGGGGGATATCTCGCGCTCAAGGAGCGTTTACCGAAGGTAATACCGCGTATGAAAACGGGGATTATGAAAAAGCGGTAGAAGAATACGGCAGTTTAGCGGAAAAAGGGTTTGAAAGCGGACCGCTTTATTATAATCTAGGTAACGCGTATGTCAAAAAAGGGGATATAGGCAAAGGCATATTGTTTTATGAAAAAGCCCGTCAGTTAATGCCGCGCGACGGAGATCTTCTGGCTAATCTGAGGTATGCTAAGTCGAAGATGAAAAGGCACGATATTCCTGTTAAAAGACCTGTTGTCCTAAGATGGCTCGACATGGCCATGTCGTACATAACCATACGCCAGGCTGTTTTTGCGGCATTTTTTCTATACTACGGCATGATAGCACTGATTATAGTCACGAAAGTCTTCAAAAAGACCACAATAACCCCGACCTTACCAATGCTTATTATGTCGTTCTTCCTGGCTATCATACTCATAGCTCTTCCGCAGAAGTTCAGGGATACCGAGCGCGGCGCGATCACACTTTCCCGCATAACGGACGTAAGATTAGAGCCTTCTGATACCGCCGAACCCGCTTTTCCACTGTACGAAGGCATGAAGGTCTATATCCTCCGCCAAAAAGGGGAGTGGTTCAAGGTAAAACGCACCGACGGCAAAGTCGGCTGGATAAGTTCACCGAATATTGAGGCGATATAGGGGGCTTAGGGGCTTAAGGTTAAGTGGGAATAAAACGTCATCCCGGAATTCGCCAAAGGCGAATATCCGGGATCACATAAAAATGGATTTTTATTGGATCCCCGCTAAGAACATGCGGGGATGACGGCCCCACTGTTAGTATTTAAAAAATTTAGTTATTCAGGCTTCCCACCTTGCACATATATGATATACTTAAGAGTGTAAGGAAATAAAAAGTAATCTTTGAAAACGTGAACAAATCTGTATGAAGAGTGAAAGAGGGTGGTGAAGACCGTATTTAAACCTGATCCGGAGGACGGGAGACCCCGGAGATGTATATAATACGGATATTTAGAGTGAACGATCAAACTATATGAAGGAGGTTTGCATTTTTTTTGGGTAGTTATTAAAGGATTTTAGTAAGTGTCAAAATAGTGTCTTAATTGAAGGTGACGGTATGGTTTTGGGGAATAATGGAAAGACACATTTCTGCCGCTTTGACGGGTCGGTACAGACCGCCGGATCGGGCAGTAGCATGCGCAAGGGGCGTAATAAGAATATAAATACGTCTATTGCCAGGGGTGTATCCGCACGTAGTTCCGGAGCACATATCAGACCCTGGATAAAAGCCGTGTCACTTATAGTGATAACGGCTTTTCTTTTTCAGCAGACCGTTTACGGGCAGGCCAGTCCCCCCGTTGCTGAACCGCTCATGAAGGGCAGAGTCAATCTCAACCAAATGTCTGTACCTCGCGATATTGCTATCACTAAGGATATTCACAAGACCTCCAGCAAAGAACTCATAATAAACATAAAGGACGTGCACGATAATTTCGGAGCTCAGGAGTCAATAGTCTCTGTTCTTGAGAACCTTGCGCTTAATTATGATGTTCATTTTGTCGGTATCGAAGGATCTGAGGGTTATGTAGATACCAGTCTCATTTCAACGTTTCCTGACGCTGAAGCGAAAAAGACGACAGCCGAATATTTTATGAGGGAAGGGAAACTGTCCGCCGGGGAGGTCTACGCTGCTCTGTCGGAACGCCCTGTAATGCTATACGGCATAGATGACTCCGACCTTTATCTTAAGAACTATAATGCTTTTGTGAATCTTCTGGAGGAGAGAGAACGCAACAGGGCATTGATAAAAAGCCTTAAGGAAACGCTGTACGCGCTCGAAGACCACGTGTTCAGTGAAGAACTCAAGCAGCTTAACAGGAACTCCGTCCTTAATAACGGATCCGGAAAAGGGTTCACGAAACGCTGGTATCTGATAGAGGAGATCGGGAAGGAACATGGTGTGTCATGCGAGATGTATCCGAACGTCAACGCCCTGATAAAAGCCGTTGAGGTCGAGAAGGCCATAGATTACGACGCGACCAACTCTGAGAGAGATGAGGTCCTTGATATCCTGACCGGCCAGCTCGAAAGAGAGCGTCTGGAAGAACTTATACTTAAAAGCTTGTCTTTCAAGCTTGGCAAGATCTCCAAGAGTCAGTTCTACTCCTACATTTTGCTTCTGGCTAAGGCGGAAGAGATTGATAGGACTTTATATTCTGACCTGGAAGCTTTCTGTGATTACGTCAATCTTTACGAGTCCATTGACATAAGCGAATTGATGGATGAGATAGACGAATATGAGTGCCGCATAAAGGGCGAACTTTTCCGGGATAAGGACGAGGAAAAACTTACCGCGCTTATGAAAGACACGGAGATACTTTATAACGTTTTTTCGGTTAAACTTACCAGCGGTCAGCTTAAATATTTCAGGGAGCATATAGATTCATTCAGGTGGGGTAACTTCCTGGGTTTCATCCAGGCTAAATACGCCCAGTATGGCATGCCGATACCGGCTGATCTGGCGGATGTCGGAAAGCTGTTTGAGCAGCTCGACCAGGCGATCGAATTTTACTCGGCGGCCACCGACAGGAACAGGGCAATGGTAGAGAATACCATAGACCTTATGCGGAAGAACGATGTCAGTGTGGGAGCCATAGTGACCGGGGGCTTTCATACCCGCGGGATAACGGACATATTAAAAGCTGACCAGGTCTCATATCTCATACTCCTTCCGAGGTTTAATCCAAAGGCAGGAAAAAGGCCGTATATAACCATACTCACGAACAAGGGTAATGAATATGAGAATTATGTGAGTTCCGGGAAATATCTGGCCGTATCATCTATACTGGCGGCGATGGAAAGGATACTTAACTCATCGGGGATGGCGGAGTATGCCGACGCGACGAAGCGCGAAATGATCCTTATGATGCTGTCATACAATCTTCTGAAATTTATGGAAAAAGGGATGATAGACCAGACAGCATGGAACCGAAGCAAGGAAACTTACCTGAACAGATATGCAGATAAACAGCGACAGCTTATGCAGGCAGGTAAAATAAGTACGGGAAAGATGGAAGCCAATATAAATCTTCTGCGAGAATCTATAAACTCTATAGTCGCGGCCAAAACTGAAGATGGAGAAGCGCAGATATACCTTTCTCTGGATAACGAAAGCTACCTGTGTTCGATGAATCTTTCGACCGAAGAAGTCGCGGACGGCCAAACGCAGGAAAAGGTGGAATTTAACCTGTATGACAACGTTCCTTCAAATATCATGGAAAGCGTTGTTTTGGAGCAGTCTCTTACACAGGCCGAGATGGCGGGAGAGGCAGCGGTAGTCCAGGGGCAGGCGCTTCTCGACAAAGTGAATGAGATGAAGATACAGACCATATCAAGAAGACTCGCCCCGCAGCTTGAATCCGCGTTGACTGACAGGCTGAACGCTATGAATAAAGCCAATGCGGAAGTCGGGGATTTTGACATGGATGAGCTTGTTGATAGAAAGTCGATCGAAGAGGAGATAAAAAAGACAGCCGGGAAGTTGGGCGCGGGCAAACTTAAGCAGGCTGATATCTTGACGCTCCGGATACAGCTGGTAGACGCCCAAAAGGAACTGGTAGAGCTTGCCAGGACAAAAGCCGAGATGAGAGCCGCGACCAGAATGAAAGAGGTGGAATCGGCAGATGCCGGGGAGACAGCCGCGCGAAGTAAGGTCGATCAGATGCGTCAGAAGTTGGCTGAAGCGAAGGCTTCGGGGCATCTTGAATCTATAAGAAAAGCGGAATTGGCTCTTCTTGACGTGGAGTTGGGGTTGGGCAGGATCACTACAGCAAAAGTATTTGCAGAGATTTTTGAAGGAGAGAAAGAGACAGAACGCGGCACGACTTCGGAGGAGAAGGTAGAGGTAGCAGATGCCGGGGAGACAGCCGCGCGAAGTAAGGTCGATCAGATGCGTCAGAAGTTGGCTGAAGCGAAGGCTTCGGGGCATCTTGAATCTATAAGAAAAGCGGAATTGGCTCTTCTTGATTCAGAGCTGGTATTAGGCAGGTTTACCGCGGCGAAGATGTTTGCGCGAGTTGAAACGCAGGAAGCTATTGTCGAAGAAGCGAGGGTAACACTTGCCGACAGAGTGAGAACCGCTATGGCGGGAGCGGGTGCCGTGCTGACAACGGCAAGAGACCGTCTTTCATCATTATACGGACGGGTCACAGCTGATCCGGTCGCTTATGCCAGGAATGCCGGTGTTTTTCTTGTAAGCCTGCCGCTTTTATTTATGAACAGCGCGCTGACTCAGTTAAGGACATTCAGGGATTTTCGCCGAGAACGTGTTGTGATCACGAGGGATGCTGAAGAAAAAAGCGGCGTCATAGATATACAGCTTGTGGATATAGCAGTATTAAAAAAAGAGAATACGAGGCAGGAGGTACTTGGGAGCTTATCGGAAATGCTTGATGACCTTCAAAAAACGTTAGGCATGGATGAATACAAGCGAAGAAATATCGAAAGGATTTTCAGCACGGACATTACTGATCCATCAGTAGAAGATCTTGAGTACGCACAAAGATTGAGAGAGACGGGTTCCATCGAAGCAGCCGCGGATAATCCGAGGAATAGGAATCAGTGGCTTATCTATCTGGCGATAGGGCACCTAACTCCGCTGGATGTGCTTCTGGAAAAAAATGCGCAGGAAAGAGAAGCTATCTACAGGTCGTTTGAAGGATTCGCGTCTTTGCTCAATGCTGCCGGAATAGAAAGGATAGAGGAGCTTGCTGCGGCAGCACTTCCAAAAAGTGAAACATATAAAAGCGAAGAGAGGGATATATTGTTGTCCCTCGCAGGACCTATGCGTTATTATTGGGCGACCACGGGAGAGTTTAATGCAGCCATGGCTGTTAGCGTGCGTCTTCTCATGGAAGAGGGCAATGTAGGTCAGGACGAAGCAAGCAATATCGTCGCGCAGCTTCCCGAGAATATGCGTCCGGCCCTCGAAGACGTGGTCGCAAGTGAAGCGGGGGTAGTGGCTCAGGCAACCCTGCATCGGATGGGGATGAGGGAGCAGGAAGATTTTTCTGACAGGGAAGAAGAATTCGCCGCTCTCGCGGAAGGGCAGAAAGCAGCGTCAAGAACGGTCAAGAACTCTGTTACCGGTGAAGATATGACAACGGAGAACGTTGTCGTTGTTTACGCGGAACTCGGACGCGCAGCAGGAGCTTATCATTTTGAACGTGATGGCAAGCTTATAGTCGTAGTGGACAATAAACATAAAGGAACCCTCATAGAGAAAGAAGCTGTTTTTCACGAGTTGTGGGAGAATAACTTGAAAGAAAAGCACGGGACATTGAAGGCGCATCAACTTGCTTCGGCGATGCAGTCACTGAACACGGAATTCCGTGAAGAAGGTCAGACTCTTACACGTTATCATTTGGCGCAGGTCACAAGTGACTTGACCGCGGCGGAATTGCAGTCATTGTTGGCAGAAGACCGTGGAGCTATACGCGAGCTTATTGGGGCAGAATTAGGACCGGTAGCAAGAAGCGCCATCGAAAGGTATGAGGGGCTGGTGCAGGACCAGGCGCGTATTCAGCTCGCTCAGGCCAAAGCCGAAGCCGAAGCAAGATCCCATAAAATTGCGAGGGAAAAGGCTCGGGAAGCTAAAAAAGGCCTTACAGAGTCAGAAATTGGTGAAGCTGCGGACAGAATTGTCGACAGACTTATAGCCGAAGGGCGTACGAGTACAGAAGACATTGATGAGTATATTCGGGCCCAGGAGAAGTCCTACGCGCGTACCTCTAAGGCATCTCAACCCTGGCATTACATAGACGATATCGCCAGAGAAGAGGGAATGCTCCCAGCTGTCCGTATTAAGCTACTTGTCGAGATATTTGTTGGAGTAAAACAAAGACTTGCAGCGCATAATCAAAAAGCGAAAGCCGCCGCCGTGGAAAAAGCCAGAATAGCCAAAGCCGAAGCCGCCAAAGCCGAAAAGGCTGCGCCTGCGGCAGAGCGTGTAGTGTCACTAGCTGAGAAGATGGAACAGAAAATGAAAGATATAAAGAAAAGGCAGGACGACATACGGAAGAAAAAAGAAAAGCGTGCTCAGGCAGAAAAGAAGGCCAGAAGGGTTGCGGCGGTTGGAGATATACACGGGAATCTGTCCAAGCTGAGAGAAATATTGAGAGAACTGACCGGGAAGGGAAAGAAAAGAGCGGATAAGATCGTTTTCTGCGGAGATTATATGGACAGAGGCGCAAGTGGGATTGCAGTTGTGGAAGAGCTGATGAAACTGCAGGCAGACGGGAATGAAGCCGAATTTGTCATGGGAAATCACGATATGATGTTTCTTATGGCGATGCTCGCGGGGGATAGTACGGCATTTTATAACTGGCTGCGTAACGGTGGGGTTGAGGTGATGAAGGAACTTGGGATTTCTCAGGAAGAGGCGATGGACAATATCTCAAATCCAAGAAAGTTGTTAGATCTGGATAAAAGCGGAAGGCTGAAAAAGATAATGGGCTGGATGGTCGAGAATCTTCAACTGTATCATGTTGACGAAAATGGGATGCTATATCTGCATGCAGGTTTGCCGGTTAACAGTAATGGTCAGCTGACCCTTGAGTATGGAGGAAAAAGAGGTCTTGAGGCTCTGGATAAGATGCAGGAAGACCTGCGGAAGGATATGAAGAATCTTGCAGAAGGCAGAGAAGCCGAGAGTGACATATTTAGAAATCTGGGCGGTAAGGATTCTCCTTTATGGGTGAGAGGATGGGAGGAGAATCTTAAGAACCGGGAGCAGGTGAAGGGACTATGTGATCAACTCGGGGTCAATGGTATAGTTTTCGGACATACGAGGCAAGATGAGTTGTTGAATATTGATGGGATGATATTCGGGATCGATCAGAAAATATTTGGTGATGAGGGAGGTATTCTTTTTGTCGAAGAGGAGGTCTTTAAGTGGAAGTCCATGGCTGTCGCGGGCATGAAAACTGTGGTTATAGGCGGGATAAAAGGCGGGCAGTATGCGGAGCTGGATGCTGAAAGCGATAATTTGACAAATGAAATTGGTCTAATGGAAAAGGAACTTTCTATTGAAGAAGAAGCGCTTGCAGAAATGTTGGCTGAAAAGGAACGCCTGGAAAAAGAAGCTGTCGAAGTTGAAAAGAAGGCGGCCCGGGAAGAGGTAACGGAAGAGCAGGTAAAACTTGATACCGCGTTAAACGCTTTTACTGATCAGGAAATGACCGATTTTATTGAGTTTACGGATGGCTGGACTTCGGCGGACAGACTATGGCTTATTGAAGAGTTGTCCATAAGGGCCTCTCCTGCGGAAGGGCTGGGAGTAAGGTTTAAACAGCTATCCCCTGTGGGTGTCCATACTATGGTCGCTCTTGTCGAGTATCTTGATGCCGACAAAAAAGTCGTAGGTAGCCGTATAGTTAAAAGAGCGGAATCCGGTGTCTCTGATGACAAAGCCAAAGAAGATCAGCTGGCGAATCAATACGAAATGGGGAAAAGGGTGTCATGGAGCGCCAGGACCTATGAGGTAGTAAGAAGATCGGGAATGCCGCTGCTCGTAATGGCCGAACAGGTACAGCCGGCGTCAGATTATGCAAGGAACGATAGTCAGGTAGCTGAGGTGAGGGAAGCCCTCGTTCGCGTGTTGGACACCATGTACGATGACGAGGAGGGACATTTTACTATTACAGATACGCAGGATGAGTCCAGGCTGATGGACAATATAGGTGTGGTTACGGGAAGCTCCGGAACGGTCGTCGTTAAGATGATAGATATGGGTAACGTTACAGAGACTTCAGAGAGCCGTGACGCGGCTAAGGAGCGTATTCTCGCCCGTCTGGATGCTGAGCTGGTGGAGACTCAAGCAGAGAAGGAAGCCGCGGAACAGATCGTGCTGGCTAAATCAGGGATAACCGAAATGATGAAAGCGCTCACTGACCCGTCAATATCCGCGGAGCGTGCCGCGGAACTCAGGGCAGAACTCAACGACAGGCTGAAGGCCATGGAAACGGCGATTGCCCTGGCGAGGTCTAATCTGGGAGAGATGCCTGACGGAAAAGTCAAGGCGCAGTTTTTAAAAGACATCGCCGCACTTGAGACTGATCTCGCCTACATTCAGGATTACCAGCCCGAAATACATCTTCAAAAAGCCGCCCAGCGCAGAATAGAAGAAAATCTCAAAGGGAAAAAGACAGAGAACCTTATAGCTATAGCTAAGGGGCAAAACCTGGATGCGAGGGAACTTGCCAGAACGGCGCTTGTTCTCCTGCTGATCGATGGCGGTGTGGATCTGCCCGAAGAAGCGGACGTCCTTTTGAAGGATAAACCCGGTCAGGTGCTCTTTATAGAGGCGTATATGAACGCGGACCAGGGACAGAGGAGGATTATAGACGGGATACTTGAGTCGGCTCTCCTTGAAAAAAAAGGGACAGAAGTTTTCAAGGGAGCGGTAGATGTTACCAGAAGTGTAGTGCAAAGGCTCAATGAAAGTATATTGGACAAGGAAAAAGACCTGAGAAAAAGACTAGATGAGATGAGGGGGAAGGGCGATGCGGAGGCGCAGCCTATTGCCCTTTCCGGCCAGGCGCGGGATTCTGTCGAGATAGAGGCCGAACTGGAAAAGCAGCGGGCCATTCTTCAGGGGCTTAAAAAAAGGCTTATTCATTTGGCCGATAACAAGAGCTTATGGGATGAGGATATTACCAGCTACGAATTTTCCGATTTGAAGGACCTGATCTCGAAGACTGGGAGACAGTTGGATAGTGCTATGGGAAAGTGCATGGATGATGTCAGGAGCAGGGTCGTGGATCTCAGGACAAGCATCCCGTGGCGCGAAATAGAAACGACTCCCGTCGGGCAGAAAAGCCAGGTCATAGAACATGAGGGTAGGTTTATTCTTATTTCTACCGCGGAGCTTAACGGATACAAAGAAAGCCTGATAAACGCGGAAAAGGAAATGCAACTGGAGATGATCTGTACGCGCCTTGATGTGGCCGAAAAAATGAGGGAATTGAGAAGTTTCAGGAATATACTGAATATGGGAAAAAAGAAAAAAACAGGTCATGCTATAAAAGTCATACTGGAGAGATGGGCCGAGGTGTTGAGGCAGGCCGGAGTGCCCGAAGCCAGCATCAAGGAGGTCGAAAAGCATATCAGTCGTTTCAGTCTGAGAAAGGCTGAAAGTATTATAGAGGAATTGCAGGAGTTGACGACAGAATTTCAGAGTACGGCAGGTATAACCGGTATGGAACTTATTAAAAACCATGTCGGAGCTCTTGTTTTTGAGCTTAAAAAGAGCGTCACGCCAGGGACTATCGGCAGTGATGTCGGCGAGGTAACGGATGAAAATCTAATGAAAACCAACCGGGAGGTCACGAAAGAATTTATATCTGCCCTTGGAATTCTTAAGGAAGACGAGCGCCTGGCAGGTATCATAGATCAGAAAAAACTGGACGAGTGTAACCGGCTTTCTGGTGAAATACTGAAAGAGATAGAATATCAGATAAAGACGAAGAAGGACCGTTCAGGTCAAATAACCTCGAAGACGGGGAAGCTGCTAGGCCTCATGAAGAATATGTGTTACGGAAGAAGCGTCGAGATGATAGTGGATATTTTAAAAAGTGAAATGAAGGACGCAGAGATCACTCAGGCAAAGTTAAGTGAGGTTTTTGGTGGATTGGGCATAACGGGCCGCAAAAAAGAACAGTCTATTAATTCGGTCCTGGTTGAATCACTGACCAATGAGGACAGGTTCGCCAACCTGGCAAAAGAGATATCTAATTACATCGCTACCGGACTTGTGGGAACAGATCAGTTTGAGAAGTTCTTCGGTGAGAGCGACCAGGTGAAGGGCGCACTCGGGGATATTTCCGTGGCCGTTAGAGTTGGAGAGATCATCAGGGAAAAGGTGAGAGGCGCGGACGGAAGGGGGAGGGAGAGTTCTTCCGACAACCTTGAGAAAAGGCTGAATAAGAAATTTGACGACCTGGACGCGAGAAGGAAACTCGCTGCCTGGTACCAACTGGCGGCGATAACGACGGAGGGCAAATCACCGTTCGTCCAGCAGGTGGAAGCCGGGTTCTTTATGGCCGACAGTTTTTTTGTGGATATAGCTACCGGAGCGGGAAAGACCCTTGCTTTTCCTCTCCCGAATATCATGAACACCGCACGGGGGCTTAACAGCGTGCATTTGGTCACGGACGATTATTTCACCGAAAGGGATTTCAGGGAGACGCGTTATCTTTACGAGATGATGGGGTACAGTGTTGATTATATGGGCGGTAACGAAAAAAGTGTGAAGAAGGCATCGGAAAGGATAGAGAAGAACGATGTTGTTATCATGTCTTACTCCGCGCTCAGTTTCACCTGTCTTGAAGCCGTCGGAAGAAAAGCATTACCCGAGAACCAGGAATGGTTCAAGCTCCTGAAACAAACCAGGCTTACGTTCGATGAATGTGACGTCGCGCCGTATCTTTCGGATTTTATAATCGCCGCCCAGCAGAACAGGGTGAGTGTAAGGGAATACGTAAGGTATCTGGCGCTTATAAAGACCGTGAATAAACTGCAAAAGGAAGGTCAATTGAAAAAGATAATATCCCAGTTAGAGAGGAATTTGATTGCCGTTAAGGCAGTGGCCGAGGACGAGGCGGCGCAAACGGAGCAGGCGGAACAGATCGAGAAGCTGGCGAAAATGTTGGGACTTAAAAAGGGCGCTGTGGCAGTTGCCGAAGGCAGACTTTCGATTGAATCCAAGGAGGGGAAACGCGAGCTAAGACCGGAAGACCTGAGCAAACCCGTTTCCCTGGAAATCGAAGGCCAGACGTTCGTCTTAGCTCATTCAAAAGAATCAGGGTTCGTGGTGAAGAGGACCGAACTGATCGGCGAAGAGGTAAAAGATGCCAGGGGCGCTATGATAGATACCACTTCAAAGACGGCAACGGTGGATGACGGGACATGGGAGGTAGTGTCCGATATGCTCAAGAAGGTTTCTTCGGAACTTTCCGAGATGTTTTCGGGGATAGAGAAAGAGTCTTTCGCGAAGGACGAGTTTCTTGACTGCGTCAAGGCGCTTTATATCGACAAGCTGGGCGTTAATTATGTGCTTGAGTACATGGATGAACGCGCGTCGAAACCTATAATCCTGAACGAAAGGGATGGGGAGATAGTGATCGAAGATACGGACGGGAAAGAGTACCCGGCTGAATTCCAGACCAGCCTGCAGGAAGACGGGTCATTCAGGGTGACCTACCGGGGAGAGGAGAAGGCGCTTCTTAACGAAGACTTTTTCAAGGATGAAGAGGGTGAGGTACGAGGTGATCAAGATCAAAAAGTGATCATAAACATAGGCGAGAAGAGATACAGGGTCAGGCGGGCTGAGAAGGGCGGATATCGCTTGCAGGAAGTATCCATGGAGGTCGTCCTTGTGGATGAGCAGACTTCGCGCAGGCAGGGTGGACAGAGAAAGGACAGGTTCCACACTTTTTATGAGATGAAACATCAGCTGGGCGAAGGGGATATGCCTGAGGTGAGGCCCGGGAACAAGAGTACGGAATTCCTTTCTTTTACCGACATAGTTGACTTCGTCGATTCAGTTGGCGGCGCGAGCGGATCTGTCGCCACAGCGGCATATGTTATGAATGGGCTGTTCGGTGAAAAATCTAACGGAGTGGTAAGGATGAACCCCGCTTTTTCCAAGAAGGGACCCGATAGAATGCCAATATTTATCACGAGCGACAGGGTGCAATGGGATATGGCCCTCAACAAGATCAAAGATATATACACGGCTTCTCCTGGAGCCGCTATGATCCTCTATTACGATGATATATATCAGGCAGAAGCTTTCCAGGTCGAGCTAGAGAAGATGATAGAGAGTGAAAAATTGGCGGATACCGCGGGCGGTGAGATAACCATACAGCTTTTTAAGGAAGAAGGGGCGAAGGAGAACGAGTTTGTCGAGAAGGCAGGAAAGAGGAACACGATCACGCTTTCGGACGCGAAACTCGGCCGGGCGACCAACGTCATTCTTTCCGAAATAGTAGGTTTTATTGCCAAGCACGGCGCCGCCGCCTTAACAAGACTTCTCAGGAGAAAAAAACTGGGGAGCGAGGAATATGACGCGCTATTTCTGCGAGAGTGGGCTGAAGACGCGAAGACAGATATTGACGAGGTGAAAAAAGAGCTTGCCAAGGAGGGGTATTCCGCCGAGGAGGTGGATGTTAACCTGGAGAAACTTAAGAAAGGCGAAAGCGTCAATGCGGTCTTTCTTCACGTTCTCAAGAAGACTATCGACAAAATGAACGGGATAAACGAAGAAGTCAAAGGTCTGACAGACCTGCTTACCGATGAGAACGGAATATTCTTTATGTCCGATTACGGTAAAAGGGCGGCAAAGTGGAAGGAGATAGAGGCTTATATGAGCAAACTAGGAGCGGGGAAAGAGAGCGAAGTATGGCGTATCGTAAAACAGAAATATTGTGACGGCCTTTTTCTTATTGACCTTTCTCCGGATCTCAGCGACCAGGGAAAGGAGCAGAAATTCGGCCGGGCAAAGAGGCAGGGTGACACAGGATCTGTCCAGCCTTTTTATTCTCTCCAAAAGGGAAGGAAACTTTACGGGATGGTTGAGAAGATGTACAGCTCCCAATACAACAAAGACCTTACTCCGGAGCAACGAGAGGCGGGAAACGAGAAATTTGAAGAATTCGAGGAAAATATCGAGGTGATAGAAAAGCTTCAGGAAAGAATAATACAGAAAGGACGTTTCGGGAAAGATATTAGCGATAAAGACATGGAGGATTTAGTCCGGCTACAGCGATATTTTAACGATGTCCTCCGGGAAGTCAGGACGGGGCTTCAAAAGAGGCGTGACGATGGAAGAATAAAAAGGGCTAAGAGGGATCGCGCCACCCAGAGGCTGCTTAACGAGGTAAGGGACCTTCCGTTAGTTTTTAACGAGAAGGTTCGAAATAATCAGGAAACTGCTCGAAGGTGGCTGGTGGAAAGGGTGGACAGTATTCTGGATCTTTATATGAACGACATGAGTCAGGCGATTGACGACTCGGGGGTGGTCGATCTTGAGGAATTACTGGGGGTCATTGAGGAACACTTTCACGTGGACCTGGGCATGGAGAACCTGAAGTCCTTTCAGGTGGCACTGGAAGGGAAGAACGCCCGTGAACTTTCCACCGTGCGGCAGGACCTGAAAAGCGGCCTTCTGGAAGCACTTTACAGTATGGGAAGTGTTACCTTGAAGGAAGGGTCCGGGGAGCTCTTGTCCGGTAACATTTCTGCCCGCCTGGAGCTTGATGACGAAGGCAAATTGAATGTAGAGGGTATGGAACATATCCATCCTGATGGAAAGAGGGTCGAGATAGGCAAGGATCTTTACAGGGTCATATATGAAGATGACGGAAGCATGGTGGTTGATGGGCTCGGCAGAAGATTGAAATTTACACATGTCTACGGGACACAGGTCGTAGAACTTGAAGGCGGTTTTCAGGCAGCTGTTACGGAGCTCTACAGCGAAGGTCTTGACAGACTCAAGACGGAGGTTATCCAGGAATCCCGGGAAAAGGGGCCGGAAGGGGTACAGGCCGACCGGGGAGACATAGGGTTAACAAAGGCTGCGATAAAAGAGTCCCAGAAACGTTTTAAGGATAAACGCGATAAAGCGGTGGATTACGCTACAGAAGAAGGAAGGGAGCAACTGAAGAAGGCTTCAGGAAAGATCGATAAGAAACTTGACGGGATGACGGACGCTCTTTCGGACCAGAGAACTGAAGCCCATGACCAGAGGGAAGCACTAAAAGAAGAAGGCAAATTAAAAGCCGTTGTAATAGAGAAAAAAGTCACGGTAAGGCGCGGTTTGATGAAACTCGGAGAGGATGAGGCAGGCGACGTAAAAGTCGGGATCCGGGCACCGAAAGAGGTAAGGTCCGGAGGCGAGGATATTTCCGGGGAGGCTCAGGCCCAGGTAATGGTGGCGGAGTCCGAGGCACCATCAGGAGTCAGATATTCGGTATCGATCGATTTTGCGGAGACTGTGGAAGATGCGAAATTAGAGAGCAGGGACGCGGAAAAGGCCAGGAAAATAGAAAAGGCGGTGGAAGACCAGAAAAAGGATGTCGAAGCGGAGGACGAGAGCGGGAAGGAAACAGCACGGAGCCATGAAGAGGGCATGCATGTGACGCCCTCCGGGGCCGATGTTTTTGTTACGGTTGAGAAGGAAAAAGGTGCTCCCCTGAGCGATGCGGAGTCGATCCAGGGTATAGCAGGGGGCGCCGGTGCTCTGCCGCCCAGGAAGTTGGGTGCACCTTTCGGTATGGTGATTATGACCACGGGGGATACCCTTGAAGGGCTGAATAGTGCCGAGAGACAGGAGATCGCCACGGCCCTGCGCGAGAAATTTTCAGGATCTGTGCCGAAAGGGCAGAACCTGTACATCTCATTTGACGGTCTCGGTGAAGGCAGCCTGGATGAGGCGACAGGCAGGATCTCTCCGGGGTTTACCGGAGTGAAGATATTTGACGGGACTTCTTTCCAAACCCTGTCGAGAGTGAGGGAAGAGGCGCAGAAGGATGAAGCGCCCTCCCAGGAAAGGATGGAAGAGATCCTGGGGCTCGCTGGCGAAAAGGGTAAAAGGGTGTTCAGGAAGAAGGTGGGAGAAACTAATTTTCTTGTTACTGTCGCGGATGACGGAGTCACATATGTCAGGGAGCTCGGGCCTGATGTTTACGAGCAGACGAGAAGAGAGATCTTGCGCGCGAATTCGGTTCTTTCCGCCGCCGACGCGGACAGCGTAAACGCGGGATTGCGACCGGAAGAATATATGCTGAATGCCCGGGGCGTTTTTATACAGACCGGGGGGGAAGCCAAGATTCCCCCGGTAGTAGATCTGGTAGATGTAATAGCGAAAAACAATCCCGAAAAGGAAAAAATGGAAAGACTTCCCCTCACAAAGGAGACGGGGCTTCCACTGCGGGGTTGGAAAGGCGAGAACTTTACAGGGAAGATGCAGTTTGTGGGACGGAAACTGGCGGTTCCGGTGGAATGGGTTAAATGGAAAGCTATAGGATTTGGGCGGTGGTGCATAAAGAAAAAGGACCGGGTTAAATACCGGTTTGGTCTTGCGCGAAAAGGGAAGAACCCGGTTTCTTCGGTTGGGTGGGGGGTCTTAAGGATTATGACCCTTCCGGTAAGTATTGGTGAGTTCCTGGTGAGGGACGCGTTGAGAAAATTCAGCCTTTGGGGACAAAAAAGAAAGATAGCTTACAGGCGCACGCTGGAGCGCTCGAAAGACAGATATCGAAGAGGCCCCCGGTATAACGCGTTGATGTATCATCTTTCTAAAGTCAGCCCTGAAAAAAAGGTCGTGAAGGCTCTTGCGAAAACGGCTATCGCGCTTATAGACCTGTTCACGGCCAAAAGGGATATTACGGTCATAGGGACATCTCTCATGATGAGTCTTTTTTATGTAGCCGCTTTCGTGGGGGGGCTGGTTTACGTTCTTCTATGGCAACTTCCTAAGATGATCTTAAAACTTTTCTTATATCATTCCTGGCATTACCCCTATGCCAAGGTTAGCGGGTGGATGGAAAAACGGGTCGCGCAAAAGGAAAAACTTCCGGAAAGGGATGATGTTATTAAGATGAGAGCGCCCGCGGCTGTCCGGGAAGGGAGATTGACGGATGAGGAAGCCGTCACCGAGGCCGAGACCTTAACTGGTAGAAAGTTAAAAACGGCGGACAGGACCGTGGTAGAAGGAGATGTGGGGGGGTACGATGTCAGTACGACACCTTTCTTCGTGCACGGGAAAACCCATTCCGGCAGGGTCCTTCAAATAGCAAAGTTGTTGAAGTACCTCTCTCAGGCGGACCTTTACGACACACATCCATTGTTCAAAGGGACATATAGCAGGATCGCCGATGTGCTGTTCGAAATGTCCGAAGATGCCGAAAAGACTGGCAGAAAAGAAGAGGCGGAAAAACTGCGGCTTAACGCGCTGAACTACGCGAAGATCGCTGTAGCGGTCAATCGTGACGATATGGACTCGGAGGCGTTGCAGGGGATCTTAGCCTATTCGCTCGGAGATAAGGACACGGCGAAAAAGATCTTTGCCCGGGTTATAAAAAAAGGCGCGCCCCGGAATGACTATATGAGCATGGTCTGCGCCCTGCAGGGGAAGATGCTCGAAGAAGCCGGTGATCATCGCGCGGCCGCCGCGGCTTACAACAAAGCAAGGCTATCGGAGGTGTTCGTTCTGGGCGAAAAAATATCCATGGCCGAGAGTAAGGCTCGCTGCATGGAAAAGGTAAAAGCCAAACCGGAAAAGGATGAGGAAACTCTTGAAGGGATGCCGTCTAAGGGGAAGGTCCCGGCAGGTAAAAAATTCTCGATGAAAGAACTTTTTAATAAGAAGACCCAGACGGTCATTATGGTCGTGACGCTTATTGTCGTAACACTGGCTCTTTTGAAAGTCGCGCCCTTAATCCTGCTCGCCGGCGTTATTAAGGGGCTCCCTCTAATTGGTGGTATAGGAGCGGGGATAGAGTCCATTGCCGCCGGTATAAGCCTCGGCCAGCTATTCACCAGCATCGCCGGAATGAAGGCTCTTATGGGTATCTCAGGAGGGCTGTATACTGTCGGTATGCTTACATCTCTTGTGACCAGGTTCGCGCTGAAACCGATGGCTGTGGGCGCATGGCGGAAGGCGCGGGATCTGGTTACGGATCCGTTCAGGATACGCAGGGCTCTGAGAAATGAGATTAACGCGGTGAAGCGGACACCGGATAAGGCGGATCCCAGGATCGAGCTTATTAAGGCATATGAGCTTTTAGGGGAGAAAAGAAAAGCCAGAAAACTTTTGAATAAGACAGCCGGGATGGTACGCACGGGCAGGCTGGCTCCGGGTGAGGAAGTGAAATTTGTCGAGTTCCTTATGGATAAGGGGGAGAAAAAAACCGCCGAGGAACTGTTTCTTATAACCTATGCGAGGGCAGCGCCTGAGGACCGGGAAAGGTTCATGGACGCAGTGCCAGTGCTCCTGAGAGGAAGACTGGCGCTTCAAAAGGAGCCGGTTGATGTGGTAAGGATGAGGGGGGAGCCCGAAGATTTTATAGAAATTGCCCTCTATTGCGCTAACCAGGTTCTCGCGCTGGACGAAGATAACACTGAAGCGCTTCTGGTAAAGCTCGAAGCGCTTGCCGGGAAATACGCTAAAGAAAAGAACATGGAGGTTCTTGGAGAATACACGGACGTCCTGGAAAAGTTAGCGGGTCCCGATGCGGTGTTGGACACGGGGCAGGTCAAGAGGTTGGAGTCTGTCAAGGTTGAGTTCAATGTGGGGGACGGGGTATCGAGGGTTCAAGCCGACGAGGTAAAGAAGATTTCCGACGCTAAAGATGTTAAGGAAGTTGTGGCGGAAGAAGAGCCGTTAGAACCGAAGATATATTCGGGTTCCGAGGCGGACAGTAAGAGAAGAAATGATCTGGAAAATAAACAGAAGGGATATGCGCGCGGAATTTTTGCGGTATTCAATTCCCTTTTTAGAAAAAACTTGAACGCGGAAGAAAGACTGGAGCTTGCCGAAATATACGCTAAAGACGGCCAGTATGCAAGGGCTATAAGGCAACTGAATAAGGCAAAGACGCTGTCTCCCGAGGATATGTCAAAAGCCGCCAAGTTACGTGTATTCTGTACCTTGAAGATGATCGAAAAACCGCGATGGAACCCGACACGCGTATTCACCAGATACTGGACACTGAACAGGTCTTTAAAACGCCTTACGGCGTTGGGTGGAGATAATGTCTTGTGGGCGCAATGGGTAGCCAGCACACAACCGGTTTCCTTTTTTGGCATGTTAAGAGGTGTCGATCCCGTAGCGGCAGAGAACGCTTTTGCGGATATAGGAAACGCATACCGGGCGGCCCCTGAGGACATGACAGGGGAGTCGGAAAAATCAATATTGGAGTCCGGATTGAGGGTTCTCGTGTCTTCAAGAAGAAAAAATGAAGCGACAGCGGCAGCTGTTCAGAAGATTCTGGACTCAGGTGATATCCCGGAAGACTCGGAGTTGTTCAAGAAAGCGTCGGAGAACCTGGAGAACAAAGAGGGTGATATCGCGCGAAAGGCCCCGGGAAGGTTCTCTACGGTGCCTCTCAGGTTTAGGCTGTGGGATGATAATTCGAAGCATATAAATGGGATAGACGACAAGCTGGCCGACGAGAGGCGTAATAAAAAAGGGGAGAAGGAGCATAACCCCAAGTATGAGAGAAACCTAAAAAAGAGAGAAAAACTAGAAAATAAGCGGCACGCGATCGAAAAAGATAACGCCGAACATGAGAGATCCATTTTGCGGAGGTACACGTTGTATATGAAGGGTAAGACGGCACTTCCGGGGGTTTTGTCCAGGGTGGTTGAAAGCGGCAGGTTTAAGGATTTTATGTCCACCCTTGCAGGTAGAGACGATCTGACTCCGGAAAAATTCAGGATGGAACTTGACAATATGTCCCGTCTGAATGACGCAGATTCCGCCAAGGATTTTCTTGAGGTCGTATTCACAGAGATGTGGCTTAGTAACGGGTTTGGACGGGACTATAATGCTGATAATCCGCCAGTTGGTGTTGTGACACTTGGTGGCGGGATTATGAAGTATTGTGAGAGGCTTATCGAAATGTACAATAAGCCGGGTAACAGCTATTTTAGGGGAACTCTCATCGAGGCGATGAGAAAGATCTCCAAATACAGAGAATTCGGTGTATTAGAGGGGGGGCAGTATGACCGGATCCCGGTCATGGGTGAAGTTATCAGACTCCTTTCAGCCAATGCGGCAAAGGATGAGGCTATGGAGGACCTTATCAGGGAACTGACTACCGACGCGATGAAGGAGAGAGGGAAACTTCTGGGTGACGCGAAGAAAGAGAAAAATGCCGTGAAAAAGCGGAAACTTGAGGTAAGGGCGTCAGACTATCTTGAAGATCCCGGGACTGTTTTCGGAGGGCTTTTACGGTTTTACCGCGCAGGAGCTTTAGTCACCGGACTTGACGGGGAACAGAGGAATGCCAGAATGGAACCTGTGTTTACGCTGGTCAGCGCATGGTACGGGAGCGCGGCCGCGTCGGCACTAAGGGCGATGATCAAAAGAGCGGTTGCGGAGGAAGAGGATCAGGCTGTTTTGATCAGGAAACTGGAGAATATACTTTCGGATATAGATTTTACCGGAAACGGTAAATCTCTGGTAAAAAGACTTTTAGGAAAACAATACCTCTCTCCTGAAGATAAAATAACGCTACTGTCTAATTGCGGGGATATTCTCAAAACGGGAGAGAAATTGCGGCGTGTTATGGAAATGGCTATACCGGGAGTATCTTCCGGAAAGGAATATCTTTATGTACTGAAAAAACTCAAGGAATTTCTTAAAAGATCAAATGACAGCGACATAACATCCTCTAGAATAAGAGAGTTGTCGGACGAAGTCCTCCTGCCCCTCCCTCCGGACACTCCAGAGGTTCTTTCTGTAAAAATAGACATTATTGCTCTGGTGCTAGATAAAAGAAAGGACATTACAGCAAGTGACCGTTCAGGATTGGACAAAACTTTTGGTGAGTTGAGGTCCAGCCTGGCCAAAAAACTGGATGAAAGAAGAGCAAATGAGGAGGACGGCGAGGTAAGGGCTACTCTCATGGAGATGCGAGGACTTTTAAAAGCGTCTGAGATATACGAGAAAAACGGTGAGTTTGACAAGGCCGAGGAGGTTCTTAAGAGGGCGATAGGTCTTTCCAACGCTCTTTTTGAAAAGAATATGGAACTCAAGAAAAAGAGCAAGCCGATCCTTACCATAACGGATGATTTTAAGAGCACGGCGTCTGAGCTGGCTGAAAGGATGACGGGACTTCTCAGAAAACGGGGAAAAAATTATGAGGCTGAGATGATGAGAGGTTCAGGGTATAAACTTCTGGCTGGCTACGAGATAGCAGTTGAGGGAGTTCCCGCCGGTGAATATTTAAAAAAAGCGAGAGAGGCGCTCAATAACGCTGACAAACTCAAACCGGGGCAGAAGGAAGTCTCACTCGGCAGGATGGAGGTGGACAGCCTTTCTTTGCAGATAACCATGGATAGGTCACAGGAGTTTTCCGCCAGGCACAAAGAAGAATCGGAAAAACTGGAAAAGCTAGAAAAGGAGATAAAAGATCTGAGAGAAACTATCAGTAAAGCCGAGGTGAAGAGGGCGGCGGATATAGAACAGGCACAGTTGAACCTCGACGCGGCGGTGGCTGCGGGTAAGGAAGATGTTCGGCTCCTGAGGGAGAAACCTCTGGCGGCAGAGAAGCAAGAGATGACCGACCTATTAGTTGAAGAAGCAAAAAAGACGGCACGTGCCACTGAAATTCGCCGGGAAGTCCAGGACCTCAGTGATAAAAAACAGAAAATGGAAGCTGAACTGGATAAAGTCGCAGGAGCAAACAAGGCCGCTATGAACGAGTCTATACGAGCGGCTTTCCGGACCATAGCCAATGGCGGGTATGATCCGAATGATGACGCGGTTACGAAGGCGATGGGGTTTCTCTCTCGTCTTCCCGCTAGATTTAATAACCGGATTTTGCGGCAGGTGGATATGATGAGCGTTCGCGCGGATATTCTGAAAGGAAAAGAAAGCATCAACAGGAAGGGGTTTATTGAAAAACTTCTGATGGATATATATTTCAGGGGAGAATGGAAGATGTTTTCATCCGGGCTGGATTCTTTGAGGGCGAATGCCGGTGAAGATACCATAAAGCTTAACGTCCTGGGCAGGGAAAGGGTGTTTGATTCGGCAGTACTTATCGATTATATCGTAGAGAACACGCCGGAAAGTGAGAGACCGACACTGACCGGGAAACTATCGGAAATAATGACCGCGGCCAGATTAGCCCGGAATCCTGTTCTGCAGGCGGAAGCGTTCGCGGGTATTTACGGGACGCTTGAGCTTGAAGGGGACATCAAACTGACAGCGGATGGCAATTTTGCGGAAGGAGGTTCTATAAAAAGTGATGAAATTAAAAAGGATGTCCTCATACCGCGTGTGAAGAAGATCTTTGAAGAAAAACAAATGCCCGGTTCGGTAACCGGCGGAACGGACATGCCGGCTCTCCTCATATCATTCATGGAAAACATCAGGAAAAAGGGGACAAAATGGGATGATCTTAAAAGCTCTGGCAAGAGGGTGGAAAGAGTAGAACTTGTCATGGACCTGAACATAGAGATGGAATCGCCCGACACGGAAACTGAAGGGATGAAGGGAAACGCCAGGGCCAGGTTCTATGGCGGTATTAGGGAGAGGGTCGGCAGTGCGACCGAAAGAATAGCAGTGATAGGGAAACTCGGAAATGCCGAAATAGAAAAAGAAGACCCCGACCCCGAGCAGATCGAGAAACTCGCTGAAGAACTCTTTGATATCGATGAAGGGTCTGATACTGCCGGATATTTTCGTGGGGTCGCCCGATACATTTCAGGCGTTTCCGAAACAGATGAGGCTGAAGGGCTAAAGAGGTTTGCCGTTATCGAGCCTCTTAAAAAATACCTCAAGTCTAATCAGGAAGACGAGACGGCGCGTGTGTTTCTGGCAGAAGTCTACGTGGATCTTCACTCTGAACTTTTTGGGGGCAACCCACGGGGGATCGCGACCCATCTGGAAGTCTCTGAATATTTTTCATCACTATCCGACTTTTATCTGGAAAAGTCCCGGAAAAGCAGGGCTGAAGGTGATATGGACGAGGCAGAGAGTAGCCTGGAGAAGGGTGCAGCCTATATCGTGAGGGCTATCATGTCCAATCCCAGAAACGGTGCTTTGGTGGTTAAGAGGATGTATATATCTAAAGAGATGGGACGCGATGATCTGGTTGTGAGTGATGCTGAATGGGTTTTAGCAAGGGTGGAAGTGTCGAAGGAAAAGAGGATGTTCAATCTGACAGTGACGAAGGAAGACAAAAAAAACACGAAATTATTGCTTGCCGACATGGAGGCGAAAAGGGGGGATCTTGAAGCCGCGCGGAGGCGACTTGGAAAAGGAATATGGTTCACGGTAGGGAGCCGGATGATCACATCGGGTTCCGCGGCAACAGGGCTTGTCATGGCGGCAGTTTCCGCTCTTTCAGGATATCTTGTGCCGTTGGCTCTAAGAACGATCTTGTCCTATGCTTCGAAGTTCGCTTTTGAAGGTGCGCTTTCGGCCGCGGCGTCATTCACAGCGGGTAATCTTTATGTGATGGGCATAGTAGGATTGTTGACGCTGGGGATACTCGCATATCGTTTTACCAGGGACAGGGTGTCTGTCGAAGTGGCAGCGAGGATGTACCTGGTATATACCGGCCTTGGAAACCAGCAGATGGCGGGAAGATATGAAAAATATCTTTACCGGATCATGGGAACGGCTAAGGATTCACTTGAACCGGAAATCCTTGAAAAGGTGGCGGACGCGCTCGAGGCCGGAGGAACCTACGAAAGTCTTTCGGGTGCTATAACTCTCAGGGAGACTAGGAAGGCTTCGTCTTTTGTCGATAATGACGCTGAAGACAGGAAAATAGCGGATCTGCGCGTCAGGCTTTCCTCGATGAAGAAACCCTGGAGTGTTTTCAAGCCCCGGACATGGAAAATACGGAGATCTGTCCGGGAAACGGAAAAGAAGGAAAGGCGGGAGAACCTGTCCAGCGCGAAAAAGACGTCGCCGGACCTGACAACCATTGCAAATGACGCCTTGATCAGGATGAATATGGAAGATTTGAGAGCTCTTGAAGCGAAGCAGAGCCGCTTTAAGAGATTGGGTGGAGTATGGTTGATAGGGAGGTTTCTTAAGGATGTTGCGCCCGGGGTAGCCGCACTTTATGTCAGCAACTCCGAACTGCTCTTTGAGATGTTCGAAAGCGAAACGGATCCGGCAAAGCGGGATGAAGCCGTGTTGGAACTTGAAAAAGCACGCGATGTATTCAAAGGAGAGCTTTCATCAGAGCATCGGGATCTTCTTTCCAGGATAAACGTTAGTATCGGGGACGATATGGCTAGGGAAGGGCGCTATGATGAGGCGCTTGAAGTTTACGAGATAGCGGTTGGCACAGATACGGGCAATCCCGACAATGCTAAGGCTTATCTCGGAAAAGCGGACGTTCTCGAGAAAATGGGCGCTGATCCTTTGTATGTAGCATCCGAGATGGAAAAAGCCCTGCAAAAAGACGCCGCTCTTGACGGGGATGGAATGGTTTATTCGAGAAGACTTTTTGATATATATGTGTCTCAGGGAGATGTGGAGGGGGCCGGGCGTGCTACCAGGGGGATGGAGGAAGTGCTGTTGGACCGGGAACTTGAGACATTACGGCAACTTATCGAGAACATAGGTTCCGAGGCTGAACAGCTACAGAGGATAGTAAATAGGGGGGTACGCATCAGCGAATTGGAAAAGAAGATCGCCGCTGCGGAAACCCGATATAAGGAAGCCACGGAGGGCTTATCTCCGGATGTGGTCAGCGGCCAGGTTGTTTTTTCATCTGAGATAACGGATATAAGTATAGATAAGCAGGAACTAAAAAGAAGAAAAGACCTGCTCGCCCGTCAGAAAGAGGAATACCTTGCTTTGATAAAACAAAGGGAGATCTTTAACCAGGTCATAGGCAACGCCAGAGGAAAGCCTGCTGACCAGGGTATAAGAGATCTGGAAGTTCTGGATGAACTTCTTGATAAGGACCTCAGGTCTGACAGGAACATAATCGTGCCGATACACCTCGCCTTAGCTGAACTTTATAGAGATACGGGAGAACATGAAAAAGCGCTGGATCACGCCAAAAGAGTATATATAAGCTATTTAGAAATAAGCCCCGCCGGATTGCCATCTTCCGGGCTCTCGCAGGAGGAATCTATATTGCTGACCAAAGGGCAGTTGCTATATGCGGATCTTCTTCTTGGCACAGGGAAGAAAGAGGATCTGGATGAAGCATTCCTTCTGCTAAGACGAGCTTCGGAGGAAAGCGCCTCGCTTAACGAAAAGTTTAGGGACACGCGTGTCTCGGATGAAGCTATTAATGTATTTAAGAAGGCCCTGAGAGCGATGTCGGAATCGGATATCACAGATACCGAAAGGTCCGGGCTCCGGACAGGCGTGTTTTATGTGTTTGCCAAGCTGCCGTCACCGGCGAAGGATACAGAGGCGGCCGGTATGGTGATTAATCTGGCCATGGAAAACATTGATAAGGAGGCAAGAGACTTTATCACGGCCGTGCTCTTGGAAAAGAATGAAAGTGACGCCGTGAAAACGTCTTTTCTGCAAGTTATGGCGGAAAAGACGTCCGCAAACGGGGACGTCAGAGAAAGCCTGGAAAGTTTCCGCGGAGTCCTGGATTCTGCGGAATTTCAGAATGCCACGACCGGCAAGCTCAGGGCAAGCGCCGGTCTTTTATCAGGGATGCTCGAAGGGAAAGGCAGAAAAGCGAGAGCGCGTATACGCGAAGCTGTAAAGACCGACGAAAGTCTTGAAACCCTTTCTTATATCGCGCACCTTCTGGCCGGTACATACGCCTGGTGGAATCCGGCGGGATGGATTTCCCGTTGGAGGACAAGCAGGGATCCGGCTGTACGGGCGCAGAACCGGGTCGTGAGGGCAGGTAAAGCTTTGGCTACCGGCTGGCATCACACGGCGGTAAGACATTACGAAACGGCGACAAAGATGGACGATTCTCTGAAGGGGGATGAAACACTGCGCAATGCCCTTGCCGGCGCGTACCGTAACGATAAGGGAAGTTTATGGAAGAGGCTAGTCAGGGCCATGGGAAGACGTCTGGACCGGCAGGAAAAAGCTGTGTCATGGAGAATAGACCGTTTGAAAAAGGCCCTGGATACGGCGGTTGATGAGACCGTAAAAGCCGATATCAAAATGGAGCTTGTGGGTGCCATGGAGGGGATGGCGGATGTTATCCAGGCACGACTCGAAAACCCGGGCCTATTGGGCAGGATGATATATTCAAGACGCGAAAAAAAGCGTAACGAATACAGGGCGGAAAGTTCAAAGATAATGACAGAGGTCGGTGATCTTTATCTCGAGATCATGAGGTTTCAGCAGAAAAATGGAGAAATCGATGAGGCGAGGGACTCTTATGAAGAAGCGAAGAAAGCTTTTCGAAAAGCAGTGAAATTCGACGGTAGAAACCGTCAGGCGGAAGAAAGAATTAAGTCTCTAGGAGAGGAGATGTCTGTTGAAAAAAGCGCGGAGGAGCTTGTGAAAGAAGCATCGGTGGAACTTGAATCAGGAAATGTCGAACAGGCGTTATCCCTTATCGATTCCGCGGTTAAAAAGGATGAGAACGCTGAAGTCCAGGATGTTTCCGGTCGGATAGAGAAGCTTAACGCGGCTTTAGACGCGTTAATGGATTATTTTGTGAGAATGAGTTTTCAGGCGGATTACACTAAGGCGAATGAGCCTGAGCAGAAAGTGAGCGTAAGGACAAGCGCGATGAACGGTCTTTCGGGCACAGCCACAAAGGTCCACGGTGAGCGTGAAGAGATCGTTGGTAAATGGCTGGAGTTCCAGACTGATATTTCGGAAGATGCCCGCAGGTCCGCGTTAGCGGCCCTGAGTGTTATGACGCTGAATAATGCTGGTAATGAAGTGCTTCAGGTAGCGGATGATGTAAGGGAAGCTTTTCTGGCAAGATCCATGGCTCTGTCAAGAAAGTTTCTTGATGAAGGCAAGGCCGCGCAGGCTAAGTATCTTCTGGGGATACTTGAAACGGCCGGGGATGCGGACGCAGACAGAGCAGCGCAGAGAGATTTTTTGATGTTGCGGGCGGATTTTTATCTGTTTGCGGGTGATGGAGATGTCTCGGTAAAAGATATTTCGGCAGCGGTAGGGAAAACGAAGATAAATGATGTTCTTAATGACAACCGGAGAGGGGAAAAAGAAAGGGCGATGCTTGCTATTGCCGTGGCGTCGTCGTTTGCTGATAAAGCGGGCAGTCTGAAAGGTTTGAGAGGGCGTGAGGATGAACAGAAAACTGCCATAGATAAAGCCATGATCAAGCTCAGTCGAGCCATAGATCTTGATCCCTCTAATTCAAAGGCGTTGGATATTTTGGCAGGACTTTATGATGAGAAGATGCTATCAGACAAAAAGTTCTTTGATAAAAACAGCAGACAGATAGAGAAGTCAGTAGGGGGTATCCCCGAGAAAAGGGCATCCCTGAACGTTCTCAAGACGATCTCGGGATTATCCTTGAGCGGGGAGATCTCAGGTCAAAAGGCCGATATAGCTTCCGGGGCATTATTAAAGCTACAGGATGTGATAAACGTTGATGAGCTGTCGGGAGAAAACGCTGCGGATTTCATGAGAAGTTTATTGCCGGGGCTACATGCTGCTGCTGTTGCTTCCGATGACGCGGATTCGGCAGTTAAGATGGCCGGTATAGCTGAAACAGTGAACAGTATAAGAGAAGAGTATGCAAAGGATGAGATATACAGATACAATGCGGATATTGATATTGTATGCAGGCTTGTTTCCGCTTATCTTTATACTATTGCCGGGCAGGTGGGGAAAGCCTCGGATATCCTTAGTGATATACACCCAATAAGGGCGCCAGACAGGGCTGAATGGTGGTTTGTTCAGCTGCGTATCGCTTTAGACGGAGAGGATATAGACCGAGCCGAGTTCGCCTTGAAAGAAATAGCGAGATTTAATCCCAGCCTTACGCCTATTGCCAGAAAGATCCTCGCTGAAAAATATCAGGCGGGCGCCGCTTCCATGACATCAAGCGCTAAATTGATGTATCTTAAAAAAGCTGTTATGCATTGGCCGGATTTTGAACAGGCGCACCTGGATCTGGCCGCGGAGTACGACAGTATGAAGAAGGGGGACGATGCCCAAGAGCACCGGTCGGATGCGCGAAGGGCAGAACAGTATGCTAAGAGGAACGGGCGGTCCAGAATGCCGTCGGCGTTTAGTATGACGAAGAAAAGTGAATTTATAGAGCATGTATTTCGCGCCCCGGTTGTCGAACAGAGTAAGCATTTCTGGATACCGATGCTGGGGCTTATGGGCGTGGTATTTTTGAACTGGGCTATGAATTTTCTGCCAATGGGGAGTCTTTTATCCGATACGGTAATTAAGTTGGGATTTGTTCTGGCACAGATATTTTTCAGTCGCGCTTTTGTTAACAGTCACATAGACAAAAGGCTTACGCCGGGAATCGTATCGCTCGCTAACATATCTATGAATGCGGGGCTTCTGGCGATGGAGATGTCACCCATATACCACATGATGGCCTATTATGTACTTTCCATGGTAGTGCATGCCTTGATGAACGTAACGGTTTTCAGCGTTGACCGGATGATGGGGCGTAGGGCCCTCGGTTACGCGACAATAGAGACGGAGGGAAAGCCTGCTGAGGTAAGTGAGGACGCGGTAGCACCGGTGAAAAAAGTGCGTCAAGCGGAACCGGGCGAGAAGGATTTTATAATTCTGGCCTCGGCATATAATGAGGGCGCGGTTATACAGGGGGCACTGGAAAAAGCCAGGCAGGGCGGTTACATCGACAGTCTGGTGATAGTCAATGACGGTTCTACAGATGATACGGGCAGTATTCTTGACGAGTACGCGCAGTATGGACTCGTTGTCATACATAAAGAGAATACCGGAAAACCCGATTCGATGAAACAAGTTCTCAGACAGCTTCAGCAGAGTGGTGAGCTTCCGGAATTTGTAGTTACTACTGATGCGGATTCATTCTTTGCCGTTAAAACAGATACCGGAGTATCTGTAATGAACAGTTTGTCCGAAGCCGTGGAATATTCTCGCGGGAAAGGACTGTCAGCGGTCGCGCTGGATATCATGCCGACTATGGAGAAAGGGTCTTTTGTTGAGCATATGCAGACATTAAAGTGGCGTATGACTAATAATTACCTGAGATACGTAGGGGGTAGTGTCGCCGGCGCCGGTGGACTGTATAACTCACAGCGGTTACTTTCAGCTATGGAGCAGCATTCAGGACGTTTCAGCGCGGAGGACACGGAACTCGTAAGTATAATCAGAAAAGAAGGCGGCAGTACGGGGAAATACAGAAAAGGCGTCGAGGTGAGGACAGATATCCCCAGGACCATGAAGATGTTTTTTAATCAATACAGGAGGTACGGACGCGGGTTTATAGAGCAGTTCAAGTTGAAGGATTGGCGAACGTCGTCGGCGGTCCTTTTTGGTCTAGTGCTGGGTATTTTTGCCGTGTACTATTATCACATTTCTTTAGGGCCAGGGGCGCTAGGGTTGATAGTTTCGGCGGGGTTGGTGCCCAAATTCGCGGCTATCATATATATGGCTTCCATGATCCCGATGATACCCGTTATTGTGAACATATGGCGGGACAGAAATATGTCTATTTCCCGTAAAGTCGCACAAACTTTATATGCTCCGGTATATCCGGTATTTGAAACTCTTATGTTGATCGTGGGGACTTTGGCGGCTATAGCGGATATGGCGAAAGAAAAGCTCACTAAAAAGGCGAAAGCTCCGGCGGCGAAACCCGCGCCGACAGTGCCTGCTGTCGTAATCGTGGGTGTTGTGGATGGAGATGAAGAGGATATCACGCGATTGAACGAGCAAAACCCCGGTATCGAATTTTTTGCTGTCGATCGTGCAGGTACGGAGACTATGACGGCTGTCATGGAATCTATGGCAGGTCCCCGAACCCGGTTTCTTGTGGATATGTCGCCGGACGTTCTTAGCGGTAATATCGGCAGAATAGTGAAAGACGCCAGGATACAGGCGTTCGCGAATGAATACCCGTATCTTGCCGGTCTTGATTCGGCATCAGTCGCGGCTTTGCAGGATGCCGGAGCCAGAGTGGCCTTGAACGTAATTACCGGGGGGCTTCCCGATGAAGCGCCGGTCAACGATATGTTGGGAGAGCTTTTGGCGGCGTACAAGCCGGGGGCTGAAGCTCCGGCCGGTACTGAGCTGACTTCTGAGGCGCAGGAAACTCTGGTACGTCAGGACGTGGAAGCCGAGAGTGCCGTAAGAAAAGCCGCGAGTAAAGGCGAGCCGACAGAAGCCGCCATGGTTACGGCGAAAGGCCTGCTTGCGAATATGCGGGACTTTATAGCAAGTGTTAAGCCTGGTGATGAGCCCGATGTTTTGGATAGACATGAGGATATAGCTATGGCTCAGACGACAGAAGACGATCTTCTCGGCCTTCTTGGGGCAGTGGGCACTGCTGATCCGGCGCTCGGACCCCAGACAGTTGTTATAGACGCGAGACGTTCTACGGGACTCAATGCTTCAGAGATGTTACCCGCGCTTGATCATTATGCCGCGAAAGACGCTAAGCTGAATATATGTGTAATTACAGATTCCGGTACCGAGATCGCCGATAGGATACCCGCGGGAAGGACGAATATGTTCGAGGTGTCGGCAGCTGAGCTAAACGGTTACGCGGCTGATATGGCTGAAGGCACGCGAGGGTATATAAAAGCAGTTACCGGAGTGGATGTTCCGCTTGCCTCGATCGGGGTCGCTACAGGTATGGCACATGAAAATGATGTAGTAAGTCACTTGAATATAAACAAAGGTGAAAGTGCCAACTTTGTCCTTATCGACAGGGATGTTATGGTTCCTGGTCCGGAAGGGGAGCAGATCAATCGGCTTATGCCGAGTATGGTAGCCATGGGACTTTTAAAACGCGTATCGGATCCGAGGAAAGCCCCCAGTATAGTTACCGTAGGATTAAGCGGGAACGACATAGACAGCTTGAAGAGCAGGATAATAGACCTCTTTGTTACTATGGTCAGGATATCCCGCCTCAACATAGGCGAGGAGATCCGCCAACAGATAAACGCCATTACCAAAACCGCCGTTGCCCTCTAAGCTCCATATTCGCTCGAGTGCTCCCGCATTTGGGCGGATATGGGGCGGGCACGGGGTCCTTTTGGGTATTTAGTATTCAGTATATAGCATATGGTATATAGTATTGAGTCTTGAGTCTTGAGTATTGAGTATTGAGTATTGAGTTTTAGTGTGAAGCGGCTAGTTTTGTTCGCTCTTTGGTCTATCTGAAAATAATTTAAAAAAAAGCATCTAGAGTAGTTCCCTCCATGGGGTCAGACCTTGACATTGACATAAGCTGACTGGGTTGCTATAATCTTATCATAGCGAAAAGGAGGTTATGGTATGGCGAGACCGTTGAGGATAGAATATGAAGGAGCAGTATATCATGTAACCTCAAGAGGTAACGAAAAGAAGGATATCTATAAATCGGATCGGGATAGAGAGAGGTTTTTGGGATATCTTGAGATAGCGCATGAAAGGTTTAATATAATAATTCACGCGTTTTGTTTGTTGTCCAACCACTATCATTTAATTGTAGAAACCCCGTGTGCTAATCTATGCAGGTTCATGCAGTTTTTAAATTCTAGCTATACAATGTATTTTAATACAAAAAGAAAGAGAAGCGGGCATCTGTTCCAAGGGAGATATAAGGCCATTCTGGTGGACAAAGACAGCTATATGCAGGAATTGAGTCGTTATACGCATTTGAATCCGATAAGAGCAAAGATAGAGAAACGTCCTGAAGATTATAGATGGAGCAGTTATAACTATTATATTAAGGATGGAAGCAAACCGGAGTATCTGGATACAGATTTCACGTTACAGTATTTCAATAATAATAGGAAAAGATACAGGGAGTTTGTCGAGGCGGGGATGACGGGGAAAACGAAGAATGTGTTTGATGAGATTAAGGCAGGATTTATTTTGGGGGATGATGATTTTGTTGAAAAAATAAAAGAGAAATATTTACAGGAAGAACAAAGACCTGAAGATCTTCCAGAACTACGAAGACTAAAAAAGAAGTATATTACCAAAGATGCAATATTGAAGGTTTTGGAGAAGGAAGCAAAAAGGGAGAAGTTAACAGCGTACTATTTGCGAAAACACACAGATGAAACATTGCAGGGGATAGTCAAGCTGGCATACAGGGAAAAGCGCAGCAGTTCGTGTATAAGTAAAACAGTTTCAAGAATAGAAGAAAAACGACGTAAAGATAAGAGTTTTAATAAGAGGTTGGAACTTCTCGAGGAGCAAATGTCAATGTCAAGGTCTGACCCCAAAGCGGGAGGTACCTGATGGCTGATTTCTCGATTTCCGGCTAGGATGGCAACGTATATCGTAGCGCGCGCAGCACCTACATAACATGCTATGAATAAAGAGCTTACCAAAGAGGCTAAGATTGAGATTAAGATTGAGAAGAATGACCAAAATCCCGGAAAACACCCATAACTAAACGCTAACCTCAATCTTAACCTTCCATAGCGTCCAGAGCGCGTTGCACTCATGTAACATGCTTCTAATAAATAACTTACCGCGGACGCAAAGTTAACCTGGTCATATGTAACCTGGTTATATATTCCAACTTTTGTAACCTGGTTATATATTCCAACTTTTTCGCCTAACAAATGGAAAGTAAAATCGTCATCCCCGCAAGTTCTTAGCGGGGATCAAATAAAAGTATTATTCCTACTAGATTCCCGCTTCGCCGAAGCCCTCTGGCTTTCGGCACTTCCTCGGGGGCCTTTGCCCCTCGGTCGCGCGGGAATGACATCCTTTCTTAACCTCAACCTCAACCTCCCAGAGCTTTTACGGAGACCATATATAGGTAGGAAGGGGAATTAATGGCAGTTCTGGTTAAGTTTTAAAAAGTTATTAAAAAGTCCTTGCCTATAATGATACGTGTGATATACTTTATGTAGGGTTAAGTGTTACGAAAGTTTGGCGTAATTGCAGGAAGGTGAAAGATGGGCATCCTCAGAAAAGGGACTGGGCGACAGTCTCTACATACTGATAAGAGTGGCTACTCTGCTGCAGGGGTAAAAGCGGCGGATGAAATATATGGCGTGACGACTTGGAGAAGGCGTCATGCCTTTTTTATTAAATGTGTAAGTATTGTTGTTGCCGTTATTTTTCTGCATCAGCAGACAGGATGGGCCCAAGCGGGCAAACCTGTCTGGGCCAACGCTAAACCCTTAGCAAAAACCTACAATGAGCATATGAACCTTAACGGGATAAATATTCCGTATGATGTCGCGAAGACCCAGGAAGTGTGCGTGAACCCGAGTGAGGATGTCATCATACACGTTCAGGACGCGCATGCTTCTCTTTCCGCGCAGCATTCCATCGTTAACCTTCTCGATTCCCTGGTGACCAATTATGATCTGAGGCTTATCGCTCTTGAGGGAGCCTCGGGGTATATCGATACGTCACTTCTTAAGACTTTCCCGGATAAAGCAATAAGGGATGATACCGCGGAGTTCATGCTTAAGGAAGGCCGGATGAACGCGGGAGAGTTCTTTGCCGTGACCAATGACGGGCCGGAAGTAGAGATATATGGTATAGAAAACGATGCTCTTTACCGTACCAATGTCGAAAGTTTCAGGAACGTGGCAAATCAAAGGGCGCGGCACGTGGCTGATGTAGAGGGAATGCTGGGGCAGCTGGAACTCTTAAGTGAAAAGATGTGTTCTGAAGAGCTTAATATGCTGAACAGTAATTCTGTTTTGCATCGCGACGGGCGTTTAAGTTTCACGGATCACTGGAAGCACATGATCTCCCTGGTGGAAAAGTATAACATAGATTTTTCCAGATATGGGGAGCTGAAAAAAATACTCATGTCCATAGAGCTTGAGGGAGAGATTAATTTTGCTAAAGCTAATCTGGAAAGAAGAAGGCTTATAGATGAGCTTAGCAGGGAGATGGACAAGGAAGACCTCGAGCAGCTGGTACTCAGATCGCTCGCGTTTAAGCAGAATAATATTTCTCAGGGGGATTTTCACAGTTATCTGATCAGTCTGGCGGAAAAAGAAGGTATAGAAGCTGCCGGGTATGAAAACCTGATAAATTTCACACGTTATATAGCCATATACGAATCAGTGGAACTGTTCAAGCTGTATCGTGAGCTGGAATCTCTCGAAGACGCGGTGAGGGAGAGAATCTATCGCAATGACGATGAGCGTGAGATATATCATATGACCAAAATGATAAGATTGCTGAAGAAGCTATATAGTATGGAACTCGTTAATACGGAATACGTGTATTTGAGGGAGAACCTGGGCAGGGTGAGTGTGCAGGATAACGCCCGGTTTATAAGAGAAAAATGTGATGAGTACACGGTGCCGATAGCCGGAGCATATGACCTGGGTATGATATTTGGAGACGCTGAAGGCGCTATGGATTTTTACAGGCAGGCCGAAGATAGGAACGCGGCTATGCTGGCAAACACTCTCAAAGCAATGCGTATGACCGGGAAACACGTGGCCGCGCTTGTCACCGGAGGATATCACAGCACAGGACTTTCCGAGCTGATGCAGCAGAAAAAGCTTTCGTATCTTGTGGTCATACCTAAGTTCGAAAGCGGCAAGGAGCGTCCCTATATTGCTATATTGACCAATAAAAAACGTCCATACCAGGAGATCCTGGAAAGTGGTCAGTACCAGCTTGCCGTAGAAGCGTATTTTTCCGCTACCAAGGGTGATCTTTCACGCATGAAATCCTCGCTTTTTCACGCTCTCGGAGAAGCGGCTATAGAGGGTAAGGATATTGCCGCGATAAAGAGGATATGGGAGCAGGCGTACCGGGAGAGATACGAGACCATAGTATCGGAGAAGCTGGATCAGATGACGTTTGCTCCGGTCACACCGGAAGCGTTCGTAAGTTTTCTCGCGAGGGTCGAGGCGCAAAGGGTCGGAGACGCCACCGTGATAGCTGACCGGACCGGCGACGGTATCACTTTTATCGCCCTGATAAGAGACGGTGAATATTACGAGTTTAATCCGGCTTCAAGGTCCCAGAGGGTAGTTGTCGCCAGAAGATTGGCTTTGCAGGAGACCAGTGCCTCGACAGCGGAGGAAGAGGGCGCTGAAGATTTCGCGAATGCCCTGCAGAAGATCAGATCCGATGTGGCTGATATCAAGTCGATGCTAAGCAGCATCATAGATACACGCGAGGAACTGATAATACAACTGGAAGGAGTATCTCCGGCGGATATAATGGCCAGATTGCAGGACCCCGCGAACACGACGGCAAAGGAAGTAATATCAAAACTGCGTGCCAAGCAGATCAACGTACCGGCTGACTGGGAGGGCGATGAGGAGATCTCAGAAAAAATAAACGTTCTTGTAGCGGATGTCAGGAGTTCAGCCGCCTACATAGCACGGTCAGAAGCGATCGGGGAGGATTCTGAGCAGGAACCGACGAGAAAGGCGGGGGCAGCGGAAGGCCTTTCGGAAGGGGCAGAAGAACGTGTTGAAGCGCAGCCAACACCCGATGCGGCTACAGCCGCTTACATAGAACGGTCAGAAGTGATCGGGGAGGCTTCTGAAAAGGAACCGCGTAGGAAGAGGGGGCCTCCGGGAAGTATGATGGGACTCTTGATGGTATTGGGGTTATCACTTTTTCTGAATATATCAAGTCCGTCATTGGGGAGGGCAGCTACTCCGGTAGCTCATCCGGGCGGAGCAGTACCGGAATTGGTCCAAAAAGGCAGCGATGCTATGACATCGCGCGTAAGGGCGACACGTGAATCTATAGCCAAGAGCAGGGGTGCCGGCGCCAGGAAACAGTTCGCTGCGGATAAACAGAAGATGCAGGACGCGATAGGCGAATACTTTGATAATTTGCGACAAACTGATTATTTCAAGGACAGGGCAGCGAGAATAGCGTCGGCCGGAGACGGCAGTGATCCTTTAGTGCTGGATACCTATATATCAGGCGGAAGATTCCTTTTAGTGGATGCGTACGAGGATGGATATTCCTGGACCGTTGATATGCCGGAGAGACGCATGGAAAAATTAAATGCGCTTATCGATAGGGTCTGGGTGTCGGTGGACAAGGACAGCCTGCCCGAATATATAAGGGCAAAGACCGTTACCAGACAGGCTGAAGACGGCACTTCCTACGAGGAACCCGTCGATGATATATGGAAAATGCTTTTTGTTCTTTCAGTCCTGGATCCTGATACATACGACTATCTTGAAAAGAATAACGTCCGAATAGTCCTGGTGGAAACAGACTGGTTCAGAGGCGCTAACAGGGGTACAAGGTTCTGGCGCATGATAGCACCGGACGGCGCGACTATAGAAATAGACAGGAACCAGATCGCCGAGATGGTCGGAACCCTAGTCCATGAGACGGTACATCACATGAATAGCGATGTACCCGACAGTCTATGGTCCCTTTACCGGAGCACTCTCGGATATGGAAAAGAATTTTTCAGGGAATTGCCTTCGTATGAAGTCGAACCCTTCGCTCGGCAGCAGGAGTTTATGAGGGCAAAATTCCGTTTGAACGTAAGAATGGGGTTTTTGTCTAGCGCATACCTGGAGCAGAGATGGTTCTTCGGGATGATGAGTGTCCTGACGTGGATGATAACGATACTCGCTCCGGCATATATAGCGACTAAGTACGCTGTCAAAAAAATGGGAGGGTTGAAAAGTATAGGCGAAAAAGTACAAAATTTTGTTGAAAAGAGGACGGGCGGCAGAGACGGGCAGACGAACACTGCTACGATAACGGTCATGGCGGTCATGGCAGCTACGGTCGCTACTGTCTTTCTTGCTGTACTTCCGGCACTGGCCAGACCGGGGTCAGCCATACCTATGGCGGGATTATTGAAGTCGATGGCGCCGATGCTGGCTCTGGCATCGGTAGTGATATCAGCCGCGATAGTACTGTCGCGGAACAGGGCAAGTATAGCGGGACTCATCGCCAACAGGCGTGAGAGACGAACGAAAAGACGGATCGAAGAAGCATTCATGGAGGCCCTGAACAACATGGGGGATGAGTTCAGGGGAGCCATAGACGAATCCGTAAAAGAAAATTTCCGGGTAAAGATACAGAATGACTTAACAAAATTGGAACCGCAGATATCCGCTTTGAGAAAAGAGCGTGAAAGGGCCGCTATAAGTCTGACTCAGGGAAACGCGGCCGCTCAAAAAGATATCAATGCCGCCGACCGCAAAATAGCCCGGCTTCTTCAGGCTGTCGAAGTTCTTAATACAAGGCTTTCCAGCCACGAGAAAATATATGAGTTTCTCCAGGATCCCAAAGGTGTTATGCCGGCAGTATTAGAGGATGACGAATACCGGGAGACGCTGCAGAATTATATCGGTAAGATGCGGGCGCTGAGGATGTCGGGCATGTCGGATGAGGACATGGCGCGGCTTCATACTCCGGCATATTTTAAAAGCGTAATAGAGGCGATACCTCTTTTGACATTACAGGGGAGGGCGGAGAATCTTCGAAAGTTAGGAATAAAGATCAAACCATATCTTCTGGGATACCGGGAAGATACGATGAAAGAGAAAGTAAGTCTGCTTGCCCGGATGGGGATGCCCATTACGGCAAGCAATGTACGCCTTTCTCAGGTGAAGATGATCAAGACCGCGATAACAAGCTATGTGAACGGAATACTCGCGGATGCCCCCGTGCAGCAGGAAAGAGACCAGCTGGCGGCTCTTGTAGAAAAAACCCTCACAGCGGATATGGAGGTCCTGGTACACCCGGATTATCGGGGCAAGAATCCTTTTTTAAGCAGCTACGCAGATGCCGTGTATGAGGAAAAAGACGAATCTGTTCTGACAGAAGAAGACCGAGATGCTTTGGGTAGAGAAAGGGATCAGCTTTCGGAATTAAGGGACAGGTATATGGCAGTGATAGCGTCACCCGCAAGGATGTCCGATGATGATTTTGAGGATCTCGGAGATTTCCTGACGCGTTTAAGCGACGGGGACCTTGCCCTTTACGCGGAACAGCATCTTAGTGAAGAAGAACTGGAAGAGTTGAATCGCTTGTCGGAGAAGACCATAAGCATTCCGCAGCAGGAGATACAGGCAGATTTTCTGTATAAGATAGTGTCCGACAAGACCATAAATGGCCAGGAGATATTTGACCGGGTACTGTACGAAGAGGGTGTTTACGCGCTTCCACAGAAGATGGTAGTCGAAGAGCTTGTGGCGGATCAGGAAGATATTCGCACGGCGCATAAAAAAGAATTTCGCGGGGCGGTGGACGCGGTAAAACAGCATTTGAAAAACCTGGATACAGCAAGGAGTCTTTATACCGCCGGAGAGTGGATCGGGCTGACAAGACAGATCTTTAAGATTCGGAGGGATTTCTCCCGGGATATGAAGGAGAGAATAAAGGCGCTGAGATACAATGATCTTTACAGGGACCAGGCGAGGATATTCGAACGCTATCATGATGAGTATCTACTGCAGCTTATGGGAATAGATATATCGAGAAAAGATGACGGCACGCTGGATCTGGACAGGATACTTCTGGATCTCGGGATTATCGGAAGAGACAGGTTTAGGGAACTTTCCCGGGCGTTAAGCGTTATGTTCCCGGGCACGACGATATATTCACCTGTTATTCGGGCGATGGGATTCTTTTCGGGAGCAAAAGGATGGATGGAGTCCCAGTCTGAAAAAACAGCGCGTATGTTCGACCGCATACCGCTATTCGGTAGCATGCCGGCATACGCGAGAGTGATGTTAATGATATCGATGGGCATAGTAGTGTTCGCGAGTTTCGCATTAGCGGCCCTTATACCGGCCGCGGCCCCTCCCACGCCCACGGCGCCCAGTATTACAATGGAGACTCCTACGCCGCTCGGATATATGGAAACTCAGGTAGGTTTGGGGGAGATTGAGCCTATCCAGGCTGTTCTTAACGTGGCGGACATAGACACCAGTTATACTCCTGAATACATGCAGGAATGGATAGCAGATCAGCTCAATGACGCGTGGCCTACCGGTGTGTGGGAAGAAGTTATTACACCGGAACTGGCGCCTGCCGCTCCTGTTGCTGAGCCGGAACTTTTGATCGCCCAGGCTGTCGATACGAATACGGTCATTGATACCGGCGTCACTCCTGGAATAACTCCGGCATCAGGAGCCCCGGTATTGGAAGCTCCTGTATCGGAGGCTCCGGCATTGGAAACTCCGGTTGTTGAAGAACAGGATATTCCGGTAATGGAGATCATAGATGTCGAAGAAATAACAGTGGACGAAGTTAAAGAGCATCTTACCGTCGAAGGAGGTTTCAGGCTACCCCTGTTAGGGAGACTTTGGGGAGGGACTACACCCGAACGTGAAGAAGCTGCCCGGAAAGCCATAATACTTCTTTCGAGGGTGGAAAACCCCCGTCAGCAGAAACAGATGTATAAACTGGGTAAAAAATCAGTGAACCGGATGAAATCAGAAGATGAGGATTCTATTCTCCGTAACACATTGTACGAATTCGCGCTTGAAGAAGCCAAAAGGCTTCAGGGCGATGATACATATCAGGGTGATGTCGAAGAAGTTATAGGTTCCATACTGGACAGTGTCAGGACCATACCGCAGAGAGGTACCTACGATAAGGTCCGCGAAGGCCTTTTATCCAGGCCGCTGCTTTCTGATACCGATATGCTTCTTACGCTACTTACGGCGGATAACCTTCTTGACGAGAGGCTGGATATCGATCTGGCGACCATTAATTATCTTAAGGAGAACGGCACCGGCGGCATTTTCGGGAATTTTAAGGTATGGATAGGGCTCGGATACGATACCCGATCGGAAAGCCTTAGCATGGCGCTTCCCGGGGTATCTCTTACGCTGTTGGACCGGGGAAAAGACGCGCGCGTTTCCGAAGCTATGGCTAATATAGGAAATAAGCGGGCGGAATATTATGCTTCTACAGTATCCGCGATGAGGGATTTTTTCGTATTGTGGCAGAACGCGAACCAGATAACTGACGAAATAGGACGTCTTGAGAAAGGCGTGGCAAGACTTAAGGTAGAACTTGAGCAGGCGCATGAAGAGGACAGACCGGGGATACTTTCCCGGATAAGGACCGCCGAAGGTATGGTGGATGACGACCAGGCTGAACTTGGAAAGATAACCGCGCGTATCAAGGCTCTCATGGGTATTCGCCCCGATAGGGCGATATCACTGGATTTTTCAAAACCCATCTCTCCGGATGCCATAGATAACGCGTTCAGGATATGCGCGGATTACGGTGTGGAACTGGGCGCTCCGGCGGACGTGATCAAGGCCAATGCCGGCGCGATATGGGGAGCAGCCAGCGCGGAAGAAGCCGATATCGCAGGTATAAGGACAGTCACCATCGGGGCCAAAGTAGATTTTCTCAATATTCTTACCGACTGGGGACTTGTAGGATTAACGGGGACGCTGGACCTCCGGTGGGGCAGGACCATGACGGAAGCGCACGCGGAATTTCTTAAGGCGGTAAAGACCATGTATGCCGAAATGTCAGAGAAGGACGCGGAGGTAAAAAAAGTAACGTTACTTAGAGTTCAGAGCAGCACGAGGGCGCTCCTGGCTTCTATGGACGAGAATATAGAACGGCTTGAAAAGATCAAGAAAGAACATGAAGCGCCGGCAAAGAGGTGGACCAGAAACCGATATGATTATATGCAGGCAATATTTGATATCCAGCACGCGCGTGTGATAAGGGACCAGGTCGAACTTCAGGTACAGGCTGTATGGGCTGAACTCGGTCTTGAATACCGGTTGGTAGAGGGAGTACCCGAGGCAAGAGCGGTGATGGATATGGATGCCGTTATGCAACAGGTGATGGACAGGATCACTACCAGAGGAGACATAAGAGAACTGGAGCTTCTGAAAACGAGGGCTCTTGGAGAGTTCAAGGCAATGGGGATAACTCCTCCCGAAAGCATGACAGGCGAAAAGGTGGGAGCGGGCAGGACCCTGAGAAATGCCGGGGTGCGCGCCTTGACGACCATAGGGCTTGGTGACGGGATAACGCTAGGGGGATCTCTCACAGGTCAGGATATAGCTGGCGGGTACGGGTGGATGGAGGATATAAGTGAATCAAGAGAAGATATAACCCGCTGGTGGACAAGTTTCGGCATCGAGATACGGCCGGAGAACGCGTTAGGTCTATGGCAGCAGTACTGGGAGGTGACCTATAAAGAAGCGGATATGCTGATGAAGAACAAGGTCTATAGATGGTCCTGTGATGTCCTTAGTATGATCAACAGCTACAGGGGACTGGAAGCTCAGCTGGCGAGCGCCGAGAGGCAGCTTGAGCTGGCAAAAGAAATACAGGCGGATATTCTGGCGGACAGGTACTCGACGGTGGAAGAAGCGGATATGGTAGACAAGTCGGCAGAGTTCGTAAGTGAGAAGAAAGCGCTGCTGGAGACAGTACGGGCGCAACTGAGCGAATCAATGAATATTTCTCTCGATGATGTTGCCGGGGAAGGTGTGGTTAGTGCCGATGAAATAGAGGGGCTTCTGGCAAGGACTCTCGAGTCCGCCGGGATAGAAGGGTATGATCCGGAAGGCGCGGAAAAGGAACTTCTTGAAACTGCCAGGCAGAAGACGGTCGTACTGCTGCGTCTGGCAAGGTTTAAGAAAATGGAGGTGCCTGTCGGCATCGCGTGGGAGTCGTATCAGAAACTATCCCCGAGGCGCACTCAGACGACCGACGACGCGGGAAATGTCATAATGAACGATCTTACAAGCCAGGCTTTTACCGAAGACGTTACGGACGCGGACGGCGCTACCGTAACGGATTATGTTACCGAGAATACCAGGGAATATTATGTCGAGTGGACCAGTGTCCTGGAAAATCTCCTGCAGAAGACCGTAATCGTAAAGAGACCAAAAGCTGTTGTGGATAAAGCTGATTTTGACCTGGAAAGGTGGCCGTCAAGGGCTACCAGAGTACGGCGAATAGCGGTGGCCGACCGTGAAGAGGCCAGCGACAATCTTAATTCTTCCAGGCAGGAGCTTATGGATCAGGATACCGCGCTTGCCGGCCTGATCGAGAGATATGCGGCTTATGATCCCTATGTTACCCCGAGGATGATAAGGTACCAGGAGAAGAAGGTGGAAGGTCGGCGCAGCGAGGTTATCGCGAACGAGGCGGCTCTGGTCAACGCGGATATACGTCTGATAAGGGTCGCGGGAGTCAACTGGAGAGAGACCGAAGGTCCGCAAGCGGAAGAGAGGGACTATTCGAGGGAAGAAGTGATGCATAAACAGATACAGGCGGGGCTGGATGGATCTGAAGCTTTCATAAAGATGTTAACCGATTACGTGGATGTAGATCTCAGGCTTAGCGTTGAAACACCGAACATAGACGACAGGCTCGATACGGTCGACGGATACCTTGCCGATATAAATGGATGGAGAGATTATCTGGACAATGAGAGATGGAACAGCTATAGCTGGGCAGACAGCGGATCCGGTGGTGATACTGTAGGAGAATCTATAGATCCAAATACAGGTACAGTAACGCCCGCGGATGATTCACAGCAGAGTCAGCAGCAAGCAGGGCTAGACGCCACCCGCGCGACTTTAGATGGATATGAAGAGCAGCTTAATGAACAGAAAAGTCAGCTTGAAGATATAAAGAAAAGACAGATCGCCGGTTTTATAGACTGGAAGATAGAAATAAAGGTGAGACCGTTCGCGGAGCTCGCCGACGCGGGAAAATCGAGAAGAAAAGCCAAGGACGCGGAGGCGGAGGAGAAGCAGATCGAGTACGCGTTCGCTTTCAGGATGATACAGGATTATGTGCAGCTTCAGGCGGTACGCGAAAAACTGGCAAGTGAGCAACAGCTTGAGGCGAGTGTGCGCGTATTTCTTGAGGAGGAAATGGCGTTCAAACAGGAGATCAGTCCCGACGCGGGGATGACGGACAGGGTCAAGCAGTTTACCAGCGAACTTGAAGAGATAAAGGATAACATAGCCGCGTACAAGTACCAGCTGCGCCACCTGGAAAAAAGAGGTACGAAAGGGCTTAAAGCCCTTGTGGATTCCGGTGTTCTTGAACTCACATATGTCGACGAAAACGGACAGATAAGAGAGATAGATATAACACAGGTGGATCCCGCCCTTTTTAATAAGGTAATGCAGACCGTACAGGAAAAATGGCCGCAGGTACAGAGGTCTGTTCTCGCGAGAGAGATATCGGAAATAAACCTGGCGCAATTGAGCATACCGAGAAATTTGGCCAGCAATTTTGAGATAAGGCATCCTTTTGGGTCACGGGAGGAGTTTGGCACGAGACTTGTCCTCGGGATTTACGTGAACATAATAGAACCGGGGAGAGCCTACAGGAAGGCCTCGGAACAGGTATCGCTTTGGATAAACGAGGCAAAACAGCGGGATGCCGAGATCTCCTTTCAGAACACCCTTAAGGCGCTTGAAACCCGTATAACAGAATATGCCGAGGCCATGATACGCCATCAGGCGGCATATCAGAATGGTGAAAGATCGATAGCTGAGGCTATGGAGAACTGGGGGGACCTTGACCCCAATGCTCTGATAGTTCTCGGAGAGACCAGGTACACGATGAGGGAAGCCCGGGAGAATTTTATCGAAGCCAGGGCAAATTATAATGAGGCGATGCTTGAACTTCAGGTATATGTACACGTACTGGGGGACGATAAGCCGGAGACGATGGCAGAGTTGTTGTCGCCTGTTACGGCGGAAGAAAAAGCTACGATAACGGCCGCGGGAGTTTCTCCTGACCAGGTTCAGGCGGAGGCGCTCAAACTTCCCGCTCCGGACTGGGTAACCGGACCGGCAGCGATAAGAGACGCCGATATCCGAATAGAGACAGATATCTTTCTGAGCAATGTGCTGAGCGATCGGGAATACACCGAAGATGAAGTGGACCACTGGGTAGGGTATTTCAGGTATCTCAGCCAGCCGAATTTCAGGGATTACACTAAAGATGAAGCCGTCAGGCATATAACAGGTATGACATGGTGGGCCAAAAAGATGATGCCACGATTGGAGGGAGTCGAAATACCGGACTTTTTCGGACGTTGCGTCGATCCCTATTCATTAAGCGACCGCGCGGCAGAGAACCCGATGATAGGGTTTATAGATTTTGCTATGGCTTATGAAGAATACATGATGGCACGTGGTCAGGAATCTATGGGACGGGACGCGGATCCTGAAATAGCCCGCAGACGTACGGAAAGAAAAATGGACGAAGTTATACAGGCTTTAAAAACAGGCGGGGCGGAGCTTGAGGCTTTGAAGACTGAGATCGATAAAGTAGGCCTCGCTAAGAACCCCGATGACTGGGATCTTAAGCTTGTAATGATGAAAAAATACGGCGACGCGATCACCGGTCGGAACCTGCGAGTGACAAAATATAACTTTGCCGACAGGCGCTTTCTCGCGAACCTTTATACCTACACGGTATTACATTCCCTGACGCCGGAGGAAACCGATAACCTCTACAGTACAGTGCTTCCGGAACTGGTCAAGCTTGTCAATGACATCGCGGGTGATTCGCTTTCTCCGGAAAACATCCGGGATCTTCCCGGCGATCAGGCAAAATATCTTAACTGGCTGTATGAACAGATGGATGAAGTCCCCGCCGAAAAACAGGAACGCCTTCAGGGTTGGATAGACGCTTACAGTAATATGCTCGCGGAGAACATCGCGTTGGATAGGGCTATGACGCTTTTGACCATAGCTAGTGAAAACACCGCGACTTTGCAGGGAATGGGTATCGATACGGACCTGGCTAAGGAAATAAAAAAGTTAAAGTACAGAAGCGATGTTCTAACAGCGATAGCGATGGGAGAGGCCGCGCCGAAAGATATGGACAAGTTCATGAGCCTGATGAGTACTTCTATGGACAAGGAGTCTATAGAAGCCGGGACGGGAGAGCTCATACCCAACATAAATATAGTCCCGCGGGGCTTGAGAAGGACGCGTGACGTGTGGACCGGGATCCTGGGCCCTGACGGTATTTTCGACGGGCGTCATGTGCTTTCTTACAGATATAACACGGATAACAGTTATTCGGTGGATTATCAGGCGCCCTATTATGTTCCGTCCGCGACAGAAGTGGATGAGGGGATATATACGGAGGTAGCCAGAAAAGAAGCACAGGCCCATGGTGGAATAAAGACCTCGGATTATGACAGCAGTGATAATTTCAAAAAAACCGTTTTCGGCGACAATACCGAGAAAGAGGTCATTTCCGGGATCATAGGTCCGGACAACGATTATGAGGTCAGAATAAGCGGATCTCCCACCCCGGCAGAGAACAGGATATACGTTTACAAAAAAGGAGTACTTACGGAAATACGGAACCTTGAGGGGATGTTTATTAAGAAGAGAGGGTATAAAGGAGAATTTCTTTATGACGCGCATACTACAGATGTGAATGTGCTGCGAGGCGCGGGGATCAATGAGAAAATGGCAGGCAGGATCTTTGGTTCCAGACAGGCCGCTCCCGATGAAGTTGTGAGGGAGGTCGAGGGCATAGAGATAGCGGATGGAGTGGTGACCGGGGATATAGTCGTCATAGCGGATAAAGATGTGGTAAGGAAACTCCTGGTGGATCATCCGTCTCTGGGGAGTCCGGACAATAAAGCGCTTGTCGACGCTTTATTTTACGCCCAGGGGGATAACAGGTTTACGAACGTCCGGATGGGAGAACTCATGACGCTTGGGGAAGCATCCCGCGCGACCATAAAAAGTTATCTGGAAAGCGCCGCCCGGAATATAGGCAAAGACGAGATAGATTTTGATCTTACTGATATGGATACCGCTGACAGTTTTGTGTGGTGGACGGCTGCTGTAATGAACGGACAGGTACCGGACGCCATATATGAAGGTGATATGGCACCGGTCATGGCTAAGATGGCTGAAATAAGCGAGTGGCCCGAGATAAGGGAGACAGCTGAATTTCTTATCAGTTACGATAACAGGGCCCGGGAGAACGGGGAAGTTGTCGGAAACGTTTACAGGATGTTGTACAGTAATGCCAGGTCTATTATCGAAGGCGAGATGACCGGGAAAGAAGCCAAAGCTCTTATCAAAGAGCAGCTTCACGTGGTAAGAGAAGCTTATATGCTTGTGACGGGAGAGACGCCGTATGGATATCAGGAACTGACCTCGGAAGAGAAGACCTCCATGCAGAGAATACTTGGAAGTAACTATACTCTGGTGGGAGTCCTGGGCGCGTTGGCTGTAGGGTTGTTGTTTGTTATGAGGGCAAGGAAAAGAAAAAGAGTAGCCGAAGGCGCTTTGAAACGGGTAGGGCTTGACGAGGATACGGGAGCGGCGGCAAGACTCCTTGATGCGCGAAGGGGAGACCTTGAAAGAGCAGCGATAAATTCTTTACTGGCAGGAAATAAGGAATCGGAAATACAGGATACCGGTATCATGGCGATAGTTATACAAGAGGACCTGGGCGATGTCGCCGCCGCGTATCAGTTCGCCTCGGAGTCAGATGACGAAAGGATAAGAGGAAGGGTAATAATAGTGCAGAACACTAATACCCTTTTTAGGGGGTTCGAGGACGAAGCTTTATATCATGAGGCGCGCGAAGCTTACTGGATGGACCAGACAGGTGACAGGAGCGCGGCGCATATACTAGCCAGTGCTGAACAGTCGCGCCGGTTCGCGAGGGCCGAGCTCGGAGGACTTACTCCTTATCACTATCAGGAGATCGGGAAACTGGGTAGCTCGGAAGCGGTGGAAAGACTGCAGGGCGAGGAAAGAGCGGAGCATCTGAGGGTGCTGGCTGAATATGGGATGACCTGGGCCTCTGATTACGAAGACGCTTTTCAGTTGCAGTTATCTGTCAGGCTTGCCGAACTGCTCGCTGAAGAAAGGGCAATAGCATTGCCTCAAGTGACGCCGCCAACGGCTCCGAGGGCGCCCGCTGTTCCGGGAGTAACTCCGGAATTTTTTGATAAACAGATAACCTATAGCACAAAGTATCTCTTATCTCTTCAGAATAATGTCAAAAAAGCCCTCGCTGATGCCGTTAAGAAAAAAGAAAAACGCCCCTTACGTAAACGTATAGCCAGTTATTTTATTAATCCCGGTTATGAGTTCGTCGAAGACGATCAGAAGGTCATAGCCCGGTCGATAATAGAAGCCTGTGACACCATGCGGTCAGCTCTGGACAGGGCGTCTTCCATTAGAGAGTCTTTATCTGGATCGGAGTCTCTTGGGATAAAAGCTATCAATAGCGCCTTTGTTAAATTGGTCGATATGCTGAAACCGGAAGAAGAGGCCTCTGTTATAGGAGTGCAATCCAGCCTGACTGGGAGACTCCGGGAAGATGGCGCTAAAAAAACCAATCTGGACAGGGAAAGGGAGACGGGCGAACTGGTGCTTGTTTTGCAGAATCTCAGCAATAATCTGGTATCTATAGAGTCCGTATACGCGACCGCCGGTATAACGGACCTGAGAATAAACAGATCCTACACTCTTCCAGAACTTATCGTAGAGGTGCAGAACTCCCTGACGGAGAAAAAACCGATAAGTTCCGGAGCGATCGCGGCTATTTCCCAGCTTACGGAAGAGTTTTTCTTCGCTACCGCGGGGAACGAAATAATAGAGAACCTGGCAGTTCAGCAGTCCTTCGGGCCTCCGGGTCATTTTCTCAAAAAAACATCCATAGTGAAAGATCTCCGGACCACTCTTGATATCGCTGAAAAGGAAGCGCGGGCGGTAGAGAGCGGCCAGGCGACATATGAGAAATATTTTGTCGATAGAAAAAAGAAATTCGGTTACGCTCCCTCAACAAGCATAAATCTGTCAATAAGGGCAAATAACTTCATCGAGCTCTCAATGACAGATGACGATAAAAACGTGATCTGGGAGGGGACGACCGTAGAGGGCCTCGAAGGGGTAGACGAGGTCACCTCAGGTGTGGAGTTTTACGGCAAAGGCAGGCAGCTTACCACTTTTGAAAGCCTTATTCCCATAATATTCGGTATGACAGAAAGATTAAAATCCGCTTCAGAGATCGGTGCGCGGTTGAGGGCCAAGGGAACCTCTATGCCGCTGGCTCAGGTGACCGAACAATTATCCGGACCTCTCCGCAAGGCAAGAGTAGACGGATATGTCACTCAGAGCGAGCATCTGGGAGACGATTCTTCAAGGGAACCTGTGCGTGAAAGGCTGGGCTTGAGATTCGCTGTTACGGTACTAGCCGCTGCCGCGCTTATGTTCGCTTTCGGAGCTCTTGTGCTTCCGAATCTTCCAGCGGGACTTTTTCCCGCGGTGCATGAACTCACAGCTATCGGCATCCTTGATCCTCATGCCAAAGCCTCGGCGGCAACCGGAGTCTTCTTCTTTTTTAAACAGCTGGTCACCATGGTATTTTTCACAATAACCATAACCATGATACAGAAAAAATATCTTGCTGATACGGGGCTTTTTAACAAGACGGGTCTCGTGAGGATCCTTGATGACGATATAGGTAAGGCGGTGCCCGACAGAAGGATGGCAGAAGCGGTGGAGGGGATGAAAGAAACCCTGCCCGCGGACAGCCGGCAGAATTTTCGGGGTGTAAAGACCCGTAAAGAAGACGGGTCGTACGAAAGCTCCAGTAAGATAGCCGGCGAACTTTCCAGACCAATAGGCCTGAAAGGGTTTTTCGAGAAATCAAAAAAACCCATGAATGTTGTGAGGAGAAGCGGTGCTGAGGGCGCGGATCCGTTCTTTTTCGTTTACCTCAACAGCGTTACGAGAAAAGAAATGGTAGAAGCTCTTTTAAGGGCGGAGGAGAAGGCTACCGGAACCCTTTCCGGGGATCTTGTTGATTACTTGAACGAGCAAAGAGCCGCCGGATACAGGGTCGATGGAAAGATAGTCGTCAGCAACGAAGATATTATCAGAAAGATAGAGGAGGGAGCTCCGGAAAGAGCTGAGAACATATACCAGGCGCTAAAAGAGGATAAAAGGTTTTTCATCCATGTAGCAAGATGTACGCCTCTTTTTGGGGAACCGTTCCTGCTTGAGACAGTTAACATCCGCAATCTGGACACGGATTATCCCAACCTGACGGTGTGGCCGGCGCTGGTGGAGCATGACCAGAAAGTGACGGACAGGTTTACGGAGCTCGTAAGCCAGGGCAGGATACCCGACGATATGCATGCCCTGCTTTCCAGCCAGATGGGTGTTCAGAAACAGAATCTTCCTATAATAGACGAGAAAGAAGCCAGATCTCGGCTTGCCAGAGGCGAAAGCCTGGAAGGTGTGACGCTTCTTACCGCGGAGGACGGCCGTGTGAAAACAGGGTGGGACATGATAGAGCGTCTTCCTGAGACCAAATCGGTCGCTACCGGGTACGCTATAAGCGCTATGGAAACGGTAGCGGAAGTTTTGCGGAACAGGGGGACCCTTTCCGAGGATGACAGTCTTTTTATGGCTGTGCCGGATTTCTCGGAAGCGGGCGCTCCGGAAGTATTCGAGATACTGGATGCCGAGGACAGGGCCAATACGCTTCAGCCGTGGAGCATAGCCATAGGGTTCAAAAGGATAAATACTATAGTGGAATATCTTCAGGAAGTAGTCGAGACTGAGGGCTATGACGCCATAAGGCCGGCAGTGTTGAGAAGAAGTAACAGGGCGCTTTATAACGAGATAACAAGGTGGGGTATAGACCTGCTCATGGTAACGGATACCGTGAACGATTTCCGTAAAATGAGGGAAAAAATGTCCGCGTCGGCGGAAACCAACCGATATATTGACAAGCAGCAGGAGATATTCGAAGCGTCACTGCTTTCTGAAGAGGAACTCGCCACGCTTGTAGGGGCCGAAAAAGAAAAGGCTCTGGAGAAGGCATTTGTTATGTCGGAGATGCGCGCGAGACTGTCGCCCGCTGTTTTACAGGGCGTATTGCGCCTTAATCCCCTGGGAGACAATCCTTTCACTACGCAGGATTACGGTCCCTGGAACATGATCAAAAGAGGTCTTGTCGCCCAGAGAAGCATTATAAGCCTTCTCGGCGGACTTCTAAGCGGCGGGTTGATCGCGTATGTGGCATTTACGGCGTTTTCATATTTTGGTTTCTCAGCGATGGCTTACGCGGGCGCTGTTATAGGGGGGTCGATAGGGTTTAAAGGAGCCATATGGCTTGTGGGCAATCTGGTCCTCAAGTACAGGCACTTATCGGAAGGAGTGGAACGCAGCATAAATAAAGCGTCACCGTTCCCGTATGACGGCACCACCAACTCTTTCTGGCTGGAAAAACTTGTTGGTCGCAACATGCGCACGGGTGAGGAGACTTTCAGGGGCAAACTTGAACACGGTCTTTATGAATACAAGAAAGGTCTGTATGAGCTCGGGCCCGATGATGCTGAAGCTAACGCGGCACTGGAGTTTATGGCTACATTTACGCCGTACAGGACGCTTGGTATCCACGACTCTAACGATATTATAGAAGACGCCAAGCTCGGGTCACTGTGTTCTAAGTACGGGTATAGGAATATGATAATAGCGGATTACGGTACGGAGACTTTTGAGGCTAACCTGCCTGAACTCGGTTATGAATGGTGGTATCAGAGATCAAGGTGGATAACAATTACGCCTATAGCGGTCATGCTGAGGTCGATGAGGGATTTCTTCATATTTTTCGGAGTCATCATAGGAATGGGGTTTGGCGGGGCTCTTATGGGGTCCCGTATGGTCGGGCTGATGGGAATACCACTGGGGCTTATAGGCGTGGGGCTTGGAGCTGTTGCCGGGGGACTCATAGGTAACGTTCTTGGCGGTGTCGCGTACCGGATAAAAAGAGCTTTTGGGCGGGCGCCTTATCCTGAGCAGGAATCGAGTTTTGCCAAGCAGGCGGGTGTATTTAACTTTATGCTTCTTATATTCCTTCTTTTCGGAAAACCCGCGACGCTGATGACGACTTTTACATTTGGCACGACCGGTCTTCTCGCGGCAGCTACCGGCCTCGCGAAATTGGGGTATTTGGGAAGCTACGCGCAGGTCATTATGACGTTCGCTCCGCCGATGTTCTGGTTTATAACGAGCGCGGCGGTGGGGCTCACGCTTTTTCTGATACCTTTCTACATCATCTTCGAGATGTCGGTTTTCGGGGCGCTTTTCTCGGGACCCGATAATGAATCTCTTGTAAGGGACGGCCTGGATCGGATGAAGGAAACGGCCGAGAAATTTCAAAACTATAAAATATCTGTCGAGGCGAGGAGACTCTCGGGGATACTTAAGTACAGGCCTGAAGACAAAGAGGCGATAGAAGAAAGCGTGGCGAGCATGAGGGAATTGCTCTTTGAACTAAGCTCCCCGGATGATACGCCGGAAGAAGCGGATCTACGCGCTTTTGACGAGAGGGATATGGACAAGAACTGGCGCGTGCAGAGCGTTCTTGACGCGGTCCTTGACGGCAGTCGGGATACGACGCAACTCAGGCGGGACCTGAACCAGATAGCGAGGGATAAAGCTATCTCGCTTAACCCGAGCCTTCAGGTGAGGGTTAAGATAATGGAACATATAGACAAAGCTTTCGATAAGTTCGCCGTGACCGACAGTTATTCATATGATGACATGATAAAGGTACTGTCGGATATGCGGGAAGGCAGGCTTGGTTTTAATAAGGGCTGGCAGATCGATATGTTTGACGACGCGGTAATGAGGTTCACGAAAGCTGTCGAGACACAGAAGCCCGCTACGCTTGAGGATGCCGTAAAGATACACGAAGAGGAAATGCGTCTTATTGGCGACGCTATTTCGACTAAGATCGCGGAAATCAGAGGGAGGTATGACGAAGTAATAGCCGGAAAGATCTCTTTCGGTTCCCGCGCCGCCATGATGGCGGCAGGTCTCATCGCGGGTGCCGCGGTACTTTGGGCGAAGAACCTGATAATTCCCGGAGTGGCCGTGACTATGATAATCTCGGGCATAGCCCTGAGCGCTCTGTGGCTTACGTCAAGGGCGGGGATAAAAATGGGTATTGGTATGATGCCCTATTTTTACCTGAAACAGGTAGTCATATCCCTGCAGATAGCCGTACTTTATTTTATACACATGATCCCGGCAGCGAAAATAACGCTGGAGCAGATATGGGCGAGGCGTGACAACTGGTGGTCGAGGACGTCTCATGATGAGAGAGAGATACTCCCGGAATCAAGGGCCAGATACGGTGAAAAGGTCAGGGCGAACATCCGGGAGATGTTTACCCGTAGAGAGAGGGTAGGAAGGTCTATGTTCGAGACGCCCGCGGTATCGTTCGCCTTTTTTCTGGCCTCTATGACGTTTTTACTGCTTTTGATAAATAACGGTCTTACCTGGCGCATGAGGGACGCGGCGGTTGTCGGGCTCTTTCTGTCATCTGTGCCGCTTATCTGGAATACTCTGATGCTGCGTTTTGACGAGGTGGGAAAAAGCCAGTTTTTCAGGCCCGCTATAAGTCTGGCGGGAGCGGGGTTTGTTATTGCCTCCGCCGGCCTGGTCTCACTGGGGCTGAAGACGATGGGGTATCCGCTTTTTGTCGCGCCTTTTGCCTTTGAGGCCACGGTAGCTCTTGTGGGCATAGCGATGCTTTCGGCCGCTATATTTACGCCGAAAGACCGCCTCCGAGAGATATACATGAACATATACAATAAGTGGATGCTTTACGCGGTCGTTCTCGGCCCCGCTACGGCGATGCTTGTTCTGCTGCCTTTTGGTCAAAATCTGCTCGAGGGCAGAAAAACCAGGTTTATCGAAGATAACGTAAATCCTATGGTAGAGATATACCACGCTTCGCGTTCGGGAGATATATATTTTTCCACGGAAGATGTTATGTGGAGACTCGCGCAGGGTATGCCGGCAGAAGGGAAAAGCCAGGCTGAGCTTGAAGATTTCAGGAAGAGAGCGTCGATCATAAGGCAGATGGCACGCATGAGGGATGAAGGTATAACCAACACTGACATAGCCGAGAACCTGATAAACGCTTTTAAGGATTGTCCGTATCCTTCCGGACCCGATGGCCTGGCGGGATGGGTGCGGATAAACGCGGATATTTTCGCGGTAAAAGCGGGTATAGCTAAAGGCACGCTTCATGTCCAGAAACTTAAAGATTATTACGAGAAACAGATAGAAGTATACGGTTTTGACCGGACAAAAACCGACCTGGCCAGGAGGTATATAGAGTCTATCGAAGCCTATGAGAAAGACGAAGTGGAAAGGGGAATATCCGACCGCGAGTTGCGGGGTGATTATGATCTTATACGTATACAGCTCGAAGCATACCGAAGGCTTCTTATGGAAACCGGCGATCCCGCGGCGCAGTTAAAATATCTGCATATAGTGGGTATTGTGGAGAACAGTATAGAAGGCGTGGGGATCTCCGAAGTATGGAACCTTCCTTCTGTGGAATATGAGGATTTTGAGCTGTCCTTCTACAAAAAGGAATACCTGACCACGGTAGACCACGTGTCTTCCGGGGCCAGGAAAGAGCAGATGCCGGAAGCCCTGGATGAGGATGCTATAGTTACGGATCCGGTAAAAGGAGAGATAACAGCCAAAATAAATATTTCCAGAGAAAGAAGAAGTAACGTTATAGGGTTGAACGTACAGGATATGCTGGGCAGGCCCTTAGCGGAAGACGAACAGATGGTACTCACAGTTACGGTCCCGGAAAAGTTCGTTACCGGAAACCCCATGGCAAGCATATCACTGCAGGGAGTCTGGAGTGATTCCGGGGGGAACTGGCAGCATGGTGCCCATAACATTGTGTTCGGTGAAAGACCGCTGGCTGACGGTCAATACAAATACAACATAGCTATAAGTCCTCTTGATGAATATGACAGTTATCAGTTCGGTTATTATACCGACGGAGGTTTTAGCCCCAATTCCGCGGATATGAAAGTAGCCGGGATAAGGGTGCTGATAGGTAATGCCGATCAGATACAGGATAGTTTTGAAGGCGAGATAACGATACAGGGACGGATACGAAAAGTGCAGAAGATGGAAAAACCACTGAACGTGAGAGGCGACGCGACCGGTGGAGAGGAATTCCGGAAGAACTCGGGGATGAGCATAGGCCTTTCTTTTCATGACGTCGGGAAGTGGGGCGCCGCTGAGCATGACGGGTTCTCTTCCGAACAGGGGAAAGCGAAGCTGAGAGAAACATTCCGCAATTTTGCCGAGGACGGAATAATGAATGTGAGGATGCAGTCGCTTTTCGGCGACGGCAGGGCCGGTCTTGTTTTTGATGACGCGGGCAATTTTACAGGATTTGATGATTATGTGGAGTCAGATATTCTCGCTCTTTTTGAGGTGCTGGATGAGATACGGGTGGATTATCCCGAGTTCAAGATAATGCCGGTTCTTTTCAGTTTTGAGCTGGCTGACGGGACCACCTCGGAGAATGGTTTTACTATAGGGGAGCACCCGGAACTTTTAACCGATAGTGAGAACAGGGATGTTCTTCTGAGTGAATTGAACAGGGTTTTCGGAATAGTCTGGGGGCATGAGGGCGTGACAGCGTGGGATCTGTTCAATGAACCGGAGATAGCCCACAACACAATGGATGCTGAAGGTAACCGTGTCCTGAATATAGGCGAAGTGCAGGAATTCGTAAGGCTTCTGGCCCCCGACATACAGAGACAGGGCGGAGACGTGACCGTAGGAAGTTTTACCCGGACACAGATGCTTAATAACTGGCTTGATTCGCCGCTGGATCTCTTGCAGTTCCACTGGTACGACAAGTCACCGTATAACGATATTAACTTCTTAAAAGCATGGATGTCTGACGGGCGTCCGGTAATAGCGGGTGAGATAGGCGCGCTGGGGAAATTCCCGGTACAGTTGCAGGGCGGCGATATACGCGATATTGCCGAGATGTTGAGAAGAAGCGGGGTAAACGGCGCTTATCCGTGGCAGGATTGGGGAAAATATGACAGGGGTACTTCCAGGAATTATGCTAAATGGCTCGAAAGCCAGTCCAAACGGCCGGTATCCGTTCCGGAGGAAGCTGAAGCTCCGGTAGTGAAACCGGTTTCCGCTCCGGAGGGGAAACCTCTGCCGCCGGTATCGATGAGGCCTGCGAGGCCGGTTATCCCAAAGAAACTTTTTCGCGGGCAGTTGCCCCGGCGTACCGGCATGATGGGGCTTATCCTGGCTATAGGCACTGTTTTTATGGCGGCAGGGCAGGGAAGCGCGGTTGCCGGTGAAGTGGCTATGCCGGTTGCTTTTACGGGAGCGGTAGCTCAGATAGTTTCAACGGCAGGAACTATGGTTGTTGAGGAAACAGGACCAGGTGTTATTTTTGCTCTGGCGGAGAGGGTCACGGCCGGACAGCTTCTGCCTTATGCCATAGGGCTGGTTGTATTGGTGGGACTTATGGCGTTTACAGTGTATCTCGCGAGAAAGAGAACGCGTAAGGAGATAGAAGATCAGTTCGCTGTTGAAAGGCGGGAACTGATAGATGCGCGGAGGATAGGTGCCATAGAAAACGATGATGTCCGGGAAATGGAAGCGATGCTTATGGAGGATACCGAGTTCGGTACCGCCGCGCGGGACGAGATAGCCAGGTTGAAGGCGATCGGAGATACGGCAGATCTTGATAAGTTCATAAGAGAGACGTTTATCCAGCGTTTTAATATAGACCTTACAAGGACAGCTTTGACCAGGGAGGATTATAAAAAAAGAGGATACGACACGATCATCATAAGTTCTTCTTCAGCGGACGATGCCGCGGCGAAAAAGCTGGCGGTACAGAGGATGTTCCGGGGGCTTCCGGTAGAGATATTCTCCGAAGTTGTATCGAATGACGGCGGCCAGATAATGGGGCATATGACAGTGCTTGAAGCGGCCAGAGAGAACGGCCTGGACCTTGATGAGATGTTCTCCAAAAAGGGCGGTCCAAAGGTAGCCGTATGGCATGACGGCGGAATGGCTTCAAGGTTCAGCCCCATAACTCCTTCGTTGAACGATGCCAGGGGCTTACAGGACCTAGTGGGAAGATTCGAAAATTCCCGTCTTGAGATGACCGACGCGGAACTTCTTTTTATGGTAATGCTCAACAGTCTGGATTTTGGTAGTACAAGTACGGCGACCACCGTGGACACTTTCTGGACCAGCCAGATAGTAGCGGGAACCGTGGCTCACAGCATGATAGAGCGTAGTGACGCGCCTTTCGTAAAATTTCTGGTGCCCATAGACTGGGATGTTCCTAAGGATCTTTTGTATAAGCAGCTTCTGCAGTTCGGAACCGTCACGACGGATGAGAACGGGTATATAAGGAATTTTTATGGGAATCAGAAGAAAAGTTGTATAAGAAAAGCCAAAGACGGCACGCTTGAGATCAACCCGGACCATCAGTACATATATGACGATCTGAAAAGCGCGCCGACGGCGTATTTTGATTTCGGATCGTTCAGTATGAATAATGCCATGCTAAAGGCGCTTTACGATTACTGGATGAAAAAGACCGCGCTGGATGACGATGGTAACGAGTACCGTATAATCAGAAAAGCTGTTGAGACCGGTGTCGTAGCAAAAGAGTTGAAACGCGATATAGATCCGCATTTCACCCAACCTCTCGCGTTCCTGCTGCAGGCGATAGTAAGTGAAAGGAATTTGGGCAGGGATATGCTTGAGGGGATCACTCCCGTGGATGCTTTCAGGCAGTATACGGGTGAGGAGAGGAGGCTCCAGCTGCAGAAACAGGTGGCGCTTATTAGGCAAAGGCTGCCGGGCGGGGCGAGGGTCAGGATGGGTGAGTTTTTTGAAGAAGAAGTAGAGATCGAAGATGCTGAGAAACCCGGAGAAAAGAAAAAAGTAAAACAGATCGTAATAGATAAAAACACCGGAAACCCTGAAGAAAAGATACTTGATCCAGTCACAGAGACCATAGAGATATTCCTCCTGAATAGAGACAATCCCGATATCTTCCCCGAAGACCTGAGTAGGACCCTGGGATCCATAAGTCTGGGGCAGAACGCCGAGTGGCAGACTTACCGAAGCGCGTACGATATAACCAATGAAAAGCTCTTCATGTTGACAGACCTCAAGGGGAAGATCATACACATAGCAAATGAAAAGAAAAAAGACGAAACGTGGGAGACATCCCCTGTGGAGACGGAACCGGAGCCGAGGGATCTGGTGCGGGCGGAGAACGCCCGGCGTATAAGGAACATCCCCGACGACGCGCTCTGTGATTTTTACGTTAACGGCAGGCATATAGTGTTGTCCAGAGCCGAGATAACCGGACCTGAGCCGTGGGAGGGAGAGGGTGTAAGGATACATAATTCGATAGTGCAGGGATCGATACTTCTGCCGGGGTCGGAGATCATAGACAGCGTCGTGGATAAATCCCAGGGACGGATAATAGCGACAGCCTCATACGTGCAGAGAGTGACGGTCAAAGATCTGGATGCTGAGAACAGCCTTGTTCATATGGTGGTTTCGGACGGCGCGGTCGAATCCCGGGGAGAGATAGTCAGTGACGTTTTTAGACCGGAGCTTCTTACGGACGAGTATCATGACGGCAGATTCTTTCGCGGTCAGACCAGGTTGCGAGTTCCCATGTATTATGATCCTAAAGAAGAAGATGAGGTGATATATGGGGATAATAAATTTGCTATAGATAGAGATGAGGAGAAAGTTGAAAGAGGCGAGGTACCGGATGAACTGGTCATACGCAGGATGGGCACCGTAAGGAGTCAGAACGAGGATATCGAGAGCAAAATACGCATACAGGCAATGATAATAGGGGGTATGAGGGAAGCTCTTGAGGCCCGCGTAAAAACGCTTAAAAATTCCGGGAAATTGACCGCGGGTTTTGTAAAAGATATTTTTAAGAATCTTGACCTGTACGGCCCGGCTGATCAGTACGCTTTGGCAGAGATAGTTTATTTCGCGAACCTCATCCACAGTATTTCACAAGACCAGGCTGTTCGCGATATCTCAGGCAGTGCGATGAAAGAGCATGTGTTTTTTGAACGCATCAGAGAAAGCTTTCGCGGTGCCGAGTATGACAGAGGACCGAGACAGGCAACGAACCCTCAAGAGACGGATGAATTGTTCAATGAGCGTTTGGGAGCTCTCAAGTTTATATTCGACCAGAATATAGACGTGATGGACGGTAATAACAGGTTCAAGGTATTTTTATGGCTGGAAGTCCTTGTGCATACGGATGTCATTACGACCTCGGCCCTTAAGGGGCTTCTTATAGATCTTGAAAGGCGTCTTCCCGATGATATATCTTTCGGGTCCGTGATGGAAACAGCTTATGAGGTTCTTGCGATACAGGGGTATCCTTATGATGATACGAACTCCGGATATTACGTATTAAGGCGTAATTTTCTTAATATGGTCAGGAAGGCCGTTCCGCTGAAGGAATACTCGCTGGTGGGAGATACTGACCTGGGTGCGGTGGTGGACCAGGGGATGCAACGGATAAGACAGGAGCGATGGAAAAACGGTTCCCCGGTATTGTTTTATGAATACTCTGAAGATGTGGACACGGTCCCGCTTCCTAATGGCGCGGAATTTGATATTGTTAACATTCCCGGACGATTGGCGTATGAAGAACATAAAAGAGCAGAGAGGCCTTCTGCCCTGGAAGCTTCGCAGGAGGAACTCCCGGTCGTTGGGCCCAAAATAGTGCGTGAACATGACAAAAGCTGCCGGTTCAGTGCGCTGTCCAAGCAGATGGTTTGTGCGGTAACGCGACACGGCGTGGAGTTCGATGTTTTCGCGAACATAAGCCCATTTGGTGAGAATCATGTCGTCATGGCTACGCATGAACCTTCATACCAGCTGATAGATGATGTCGAGAAAGCGCAGGCTTTGTTATATTTCGCCCGAAGGCTCGGTCCGGAATACGAGGGTATTTTTAACAGTACAAATGCCGCGGCAAGTGTCTTTCACTTCCATGGCCAGTATATCAAGGCTAGGACAAAACTATGGGACAATATTCGTGACTCGAAAGCACGGATAGACTGGGATCCCGGATATTTTAATTATCCGGCTGTTCGGGGCGGGACACTGTCCGGCTGGCCGGCGAAAGTGAGATATATGGAGAGTTCTGACATCGGTCAGCTCGGGAGAGCCATAATGGCTGATGTGAAGGATCTTGAATCAAAAGATATGGCATATAACCTTTCGTTCCGTTTTGAGGACGGAAGATACAAGGTGATGGTATTCCCCAGAAAAAAGGAAAGGACCAAAACACTTACACCGAAAAGTGATATTTCTCTCGGTATGGGCGGAGTGGATCTGTCCGGACGACTTATAGTCTACAAACCGGGTGACAGGCAGTATCTAACTGAAGACCTTGCCAGGACCGCGGCTAATTTTGAAACGGTAATGCGGGATGAGGTGACGGACGCCTACTGGGTATCGCCGCTAAGCAAAACATGGTTGCAGTCGGTAAAGGACGTGGTTGTCAGATTATTGCCGCCGTCCAGAGAAGAGCATCCGATATCATGGGGAGCCTCGGTAGCGGCTTCGGCGGGATATGGATTGTTCGCGGGTGGGCTCGGCTATTTCTTTGGCATAGGCGCGCGACATATGGTCGTACTTATTTCTACGCTGGCGATTGTTTCTATCATATATCTGATGCAGGCGTTGGACCTGAAGTACGATGCTCTTGCGAAGGCGCGGGACCTTTTCGGTAAGATCATGCCCAAACGGGCTGGCCCCGGTCTTGTGCCTCTTTTTAGGCCCAACTTTGATAACATACTTCCGATCCCGCAGGATTCACCGTATCTTACCTATGTAAAAGACAACAAATTGTATGTGAACGTCAAAGAGATGTCAAGACGTCCCGCTCTTGTCCAGTATTTCTATTATTTTCATGAATGGTTCCATCTGCAGGGGGTAATGTCACACTTGGTATTGTACGGAGTGCAGGGCATGCTTCTGGCAATACTTCCGCAGATAGTTCTTGGCACACTTGCCGCGAACACCAGCATGAATTTCAGTATAGCAATGGTGGGTGGATTGGCCGCGACGGTGACAATGGGCCGCGGCGCCATGGCGATAATACTTTCCTTTATCAAGGAAGACGGCAGTATTAAGCTCGTGCCGGAAGAAGAATATCCAAAAGATATATCCACGGCCCAGGCTACCGGAGAAGAATATCGGCAGGCTCATACCAACAGGCGGATACGCGCCGATATCCTGGGAGGAAGATATGTTCTTATCAAGGTAGACGACGAAGGAGAGCTGTATCTTGAGACCAAAGGTGACAACGCCAAAGGTGTACGCAGGGATTTCAATGATAAACTTAACGCGATCAGCGATAACGAAGAGTTAAAAGCTTTCCTGGCGAAGAACAAACATCTCATCGAAGACCTTGAGATATATCTGGTGGAACCCGAACCCGGAGCTCCCGATTCGGTTCACCCGAGCCTCCTCACGTGCGACGGTCGTAACTGGCAGGTAGCGGTTTCGGGAAGCAACGGAGGAAGGTCCCAGTCAGTCTACATGACGAGGGAGTTCTTTGAGAGCATGTCGGTAGAAGACGTATTATTGCCGGTGTTGTACAACCAGATAACCCGGGCGATCATGTTGTACAGGTACTGGCATCTTCATCCGGATATAGCGTATCCGGCAGGAAAACATACTTCACAGATACAGCGTTTCGTAGACGAGATAGTTAATACCGGTCCGGTGAGGACTGAGCTTGATAATGTGATCCGGGATCAGATAAGGCTGAGAGAAGAGCTGGATGTAGATGAGGGGATGAGAGCTCAGCTGATATCTCTTATGGAAGCGATCATAGAAGAGAATCAGTTTGAGGATGAGTCCGGTCGTAAACAGAAATATAAGGCTTTTATGGATCTCAGAGATGAGCTGATGAAATTTAACAGGAGTATAGAAGAACCCGATTATGATAAGGCAGTTGAAGTGTGGGGAAAAATAAGCTACAGGGTCAACAGTATGCTCAGGGAAGGGCATGCTATGTACGATGTCGTCAGAGGCATAAATAAGATGAAACTTATTCGCGGTATTGCCAGGGAGATAAGCGGCATACTGGAACAATATGTGGCAGAGTTTGGCATATACAGGAGTGAAGGAGCGATCGAGAGAGGTCAGGCCGTCGGCAAAGTCGTTGTTATTGACAAGGTCGAGGATATAGAGGGCAGGCTGAACGATATAACGGGTGATGAAATATGGGTCCTGCCGATACTTACGATACGCGCCCCTTATCTGGAAGGACGAGGTATTATTGTAAGCGCCGGCCAGGGAGGGCACGCGCGCCAGGTGGCCTCTGATAAGGCCCTGCCGCTGGCCAATATCCCGAACGCGATCGAATGTCTTAAACAGTTTGATGGCCAGTGGGGTATGCTCAGGGTCGAGCCCAACGGCATAGTACGTTTCAGGCCGGCCCATAAGGATGAGATAGATACGCGTGATGAATATGTGCGAAAACCGGAGGCGAAAAAAGTCGAGATCCCTAAACCTGTTCTGGGTGTGGATGTGCCTCTTGCATACGATCTGGAAGACGTCGATAAATTCTATATAAACAGGGTAGGCGCCAAGGCCGCCAATCTCGGCCATATGCTAAATAACGGTTTCGCTGAGTATATCCCGCCGGGAGCCGCGCTTTCTTTTGAGTTCTCGTCAAGATTTATGAATACTCAGAATACTGAAGGCGTTTCGTTGAGGGACAGGATAAAGGCGATCATAGAGGATATTCCCGTTGAACGGGGAAAGGTCACGGACGAAGATCTCTTTCTGGAGATCCTCGAAAAGGCCAGAAATGAAATAATGAACACGCCTCTTGAGGGAGAAAATGGTGAGCTTAAAGAGGCGGTTCTGGCGTCAATAAGGAGGATCAGGGGAAAGGCTGGTTTGCTGGAACCAATGACTGAAGAAGAACAGTCAAAGATCCTGGAAGCGGTGAAAAAAGTAATAGCTACGAAATACACGGAAACCGCGGTCAGGTTGCGGCTCGATAATCAGGTGGCGGATGAGGACGTGTACGCGGGTATCGTATTGCAGATAGTCGGTTCTGACGCGGAGCCGGTAACCACGGATCGGCCGCAGATATCAGGTACGATCTCCACCTTTAACCCGCTTTCCACCAGCAAGGGTGAGATACATATATCTGGAGGGCCCGGAGTAGGGGCGGTCGTAGATGATGAGGGGCTTCCGGCACAGGTGATAGTCAATAAGGTCACAGGAAAGATAACTATAGTAAAGAGCACATCGGATGAAGATACCATGACAGTGCCCCAGCCCGGGACTTTTCTCGCTCGATCCTCCTTTAACTTTGAAGATCTTTTGGAGCTTTCCGGAGCCGGACAGTATGAATCTTATGCTGACCGCGAAACGAGAGAGGCGGGAGTCCCGTCGACACTGAAACAGGTCATATCAAAAGATCTGGCAACGCGTCTGGCTGATATAGGGAAAAAGATGGAACTCTTGTATGGGTACTGGCCGCAGGATATAGAGTGGACCGTGACGCCGGGCGGAAAGTTGTTCCTTGTACAGACACGATCCATCCCGGATGGAGTACCCCATGATGTTGGAGAACCCAAGCTTCTCTATACGGACATTTATAAAGATATGCTGCCCCTGGTCACGGATGAACAACTTAAACAACTGCGGGAATTGAAGCGTGAACGCAATGCACCGGCGCTGCTTGATCTGATCCAGATTGGAAAGATGGATTTTGAGTTATATAGGAACAAGGCGGAACTCGGTACGCGGATCATCGCGGTTTCGTATTTGGAAAGTTTACTTGCCAAAGATAAAACGATTGGCGAGGGGTTGACCGAAGAGACAGTCGACGCCATGATGGCATATGCTTTAAATCCGTCTAATATGCTAACTGCCCCGGGTATGTTAAAAGCTTTGTCTCATCTATCTGATTCCCTCCGGCACAGGGAGCGGCTGAAACTGCAGGCAGAGATGGCCGATATAGAAATGGGTACCGGTATAGGCGGTCACTTAGGCTGGCTCGCCTTTGCCGAATTCGCTTCCAACGTGGGGGCTTATGGAAAGGCGCTAGCCGCGTTGGATAGCATAGAGTTCGGGAATGACGTTACGAGATCTATGCCGGCGAGGATAATAGATATTATAGACAGGAATATCCTGCATCAGGAATCCATACCTTTACTGGAGAAGCTTATTAATACTTTTGGCGGTGAGTGGGTAAGCACTCAGGCACAGCTTGTCTTGAACAAGATAGAAGTCGCGTATGCAAAAGAGGTCGATCTTGATAAGCTCAGGCAGGAATTTCAGGTAATAATAGGTGTTCCGGCTCCGGTGTTCATAAGTATGGGGGAAGAAAGAATAGAGGTTCTTGAGAAAGAGCTGAAAATACAAATAAAGATGGTCTCGGGAAATGATCAGGAAGAGATGCTGGGTAATCTGGATAAGCTTACTCAGGGGGAGAAATCTATCGCCGCTTTGCTTGACGTAGCACCCGGAACCGAAGGTATTGATGACATGGTACGAAGTTTCGCGGTAAAGGCTCGCCAGGATATTCTTGCGCTCATGCATCCTGAAATAACCTCTCTTACCGACGAGAATGTTAAAAGGATAGAGGATATAGGAGAACTGCAGTACATAGCCGGTATGCTTGTGAGGCTTCTCCCGGAGATGGATTCGCTTAATATAACCGAAAAGAGCATATATGATATCAGGGTGCATAACATATATGATAAGTACAGATTCGCGTACAGCGAAGATGCTCTGAGGCATCTTGAAGACCTGAAAGTGGAACAAACACGCAAGAATAACCGTCACTTTATGGTTACGGGCATAGATAACGCGGCTGATATGCGACTTATGGCCGAATCGATACGTGACAGACGGCTTGCTATGGAGATAACGAAGCCTGAGGAAGATCCTATACGTGACGTACTCCTTGTGCGAAATAATGAGATAAAGAATAATATTGAAGAATTTATGGAAGTTACCGGACTGGGGCAATATGTTCCCGCGGCCCAGGTGCTCTTTGTCGACGAGGGTGAGACCAGGACCCCGGAACGTGTCCTTGAGATGATACGAGATGAGATAGATGATAGTGTCCTGCCAGAGCAGGTGGCTATGGGTGCCAAAATGGGGATGATAGATATAGATTCCCAGGGCTCTACGGATATCTTAAGAAGCGACAGAAAAGATAGTATGCTTCTTGTTCAGCTGGAAGACGGTATGGTTAGCCAGCTCTACAGGATGACTCTTGAGATCATGTCTAACAGCGACCAGGCGCCGTCGGCGGGTATTGACGGAGACCTGTCTCAGATAGGCAACTTGAACCTGTTCAATTATCTGCCACGGGTCGAACCGGTGGACATGAGTGAACTTAAGGATTACGAGGAACGCATACGTCAGATACTTGTAGCGGCGTAATCGCAAACTGCTGGTCGTGCGGCCGGTCAGATGTCATATGGTTTGAGATGTTGTAGTATTTTTAAGTAGCAAACGGCGAAAGGAGGTCGGGGGAAAAGTTTGGTTCGAGAGTTCACTCGAACCATGTAGAGGTGCACAAAACCTTCCTGCATCTCGAAGAAAAGGCTCCGGCCGTAAGGTCGGAGCCTTTTCAATTGTAGAGTAGGTTAAGGTTGAGGTTAAGGACGTCATTCCCGCGGAAGCGGGAATCCATTGATAATGATAGGTATGCCGTTTATGGTTAATAGGTTACGTCTTTGGAATCGTTAAAGGGTTTACGGCTGGGGTTGAACCGCCACCTCTTAACGTAAGACGTTTCGATAGACGCAACCCTTCAACGTGATCCGTATTTGTTCCTGATGTCCCAATATTCTGCTTTCCTGGTCCCGATACCCGGTTTAACCTGGTCGAAATTAACCTGGTTATATTTGCAGACCTGCCTTGATGTTTCATCAAGGCACCCCCCCCCCATGAAAATAACCAGGTTGAAAATGCGACCCTATCTTGATCTTAAGCTGCACATCGTCATCCCCGCGGAAGCGGGGATCTAATGAAAATATTACTTCCATTTGATTCCCGCGTTCGCGGGAATGACGTTCGAGTTTGTCCCTGATATCCCGATATCCTAGTCCTTGATCCCCAGATTCCCTGATGTCCTGCTCCTACGAGTATCCAGGATCTGATGACTGGTTACTGGATCCCCGATGATTGCAATACAGTAAAGGTTTGTAAAACTAGGTTTATGGGTAGTTCTGTGAGGTCACTAGAGGGTTCCCAGGAGCCTTGAGAGGCGAGAAATGGTGCGTTCGGTCTTCTTATATTATTAATACTAAAAGAGCCCGAGAGGCCATTTTAAGCGAAAAAAGCAGTTTTTTCGCCATGCGGTTAAGGTGTAAAATAGCTAGAAATAAGGCTTTGACAAACTTTCCAAATATGATAAGATAGTACAGTAATTAGCCATACAAAAAGTAAGAATTTTCCGAACTGTTTGGTGATCTTAAAAAGGTCAAGAACGGGAAGGGATTCGTATACTCTGAGAAAGTCAAACCCTTTAATAAGTGGGAGTTTATGAGTAGAGATCACAAAATTTTCAAAATTATCGCGCTTGTCGTCGCGGGTATTTTCCTGTATCAGCAGATAGTATGGGCCGCTGGGGATATGGCTAATACCGCGCATATGGCGTCAGGTGATCATGGCCTGCCCATTGCCGCGCCTATCAATATCTCAGAAGAGCTTGCCCAGACAGAGACTATACAGATCTCCGGTAGCGGTGAAACGATAATCAACATTCAGGATTGTCACTCCTCTCTTTCAGCGCAGTATTCAATAGTAGAGATACTCGAAGAACTGATGAATAATTTTAACATGAACGTTGTCGCCGTCGAAGGCGGACACGGGTACCTTGATACGTCCATACTCAAGAGTATGCCGGACAGCGGGATCCGCGAAAAGACCGCTGAATACCTGATGAAAGAAGGCAGGATATCCGCCGGTGAATTTTTTGCCGCGACGACAGATAAAGATGTAGCTATATACGGTGTCGAGAATAACGACCTTTATCAGGAAAACGTAAACGTCTTTCGGGAGATACACGCGGGAAACCGCTCTAACATAGAGGATATTAATTCTCTTATAGAGGAACTTAAAATAAAGGAAAAGGAAGTTTACTCAGACAGTCTGATAAAACTGGTATATAAGTCCCGTCTTCATCAGAGCGATAGGATAACCTTCGATGTGTATTGGGATTTCTTAAAGGACGCGTGCGAGGCGGCCGGGGTTGCCACGGATCAGTACGTTAATATAAACAGTTTTACCGAGTCAGTACAGCTGGAAAAAAGCATAGATTTTGATAAGGCTACCGACCAGAGGAAAGCTCTTATCGGTCTTCTTATGGCAGAGCTGAATAAGGAAGGGCTGGAAGAACTTGTCTTAAAGTCTGTCTCTTTCGAGAAAGGGGAGATCGATCAGGCGGAGTACCATAGATGGCTTCTGGATTTTGCCGGGACAAGGTGGGTCGAGACCTCGGCCTTTACGGAGCTTTGCAAATTTTCAAAATATGCTACAGAGTACAGAAAGCTCGATGTGATAGGTCTTTCCAGAGAACTTGATGGGGCTGAAAAAGAACTTCTTAAAAGATCATTTTCATCCGATAAAGAAAAGGAGCTTTACAGACTTATCAGGATATTGGAACTTGTTAAGTCACTGTTCAATATAGAACTTTCGAGAGAAGATCTTAGCGCGTTGACGCGTTACCTGGAGATGGTCTCCGCGGAAGAATATACGGGATATTCCAGGGAAGATGACCTCTCGGAGGAACGCCTGGATGGCATATTCGCTGAAGCGAAACAAGCGTTAGAGTTTTACCGCCTGGCAGAGATTCGTAATCAGGCTATGATCGAGAACACTGTCAAGGCTATGCGTGAAGAGGGACGGCAGGTAGCCGCGCTTATATCGGGAGGGCATCATGCTGAAGGCCTTACCGGAATAATGAAGGAAAAAGGATTATCTTATTTAGTGCTTATGCCGAGGGTAACGGGAGACAAGTCCCGTCCGTATGTGGCTGTTCTTACGAAAAAGACCGGCCCGTACAAGGAACTGATATCAAGCGGAGAGTACGATCTGGCGCTTCAGGCGCTGTTCGATTCGGGGTCTCTCGCGGAACTTGACGATATGTTCGTCTACTGGTACGACCAGACGCTCGCCTCCGGAGAGGATATGCGGAAGGCCATCGATCAGATGGTGCTTAATTACAGAGATATACAGGAAGGTATTTCCGCATCCCGCCGCGCGGCCATGGATTTTGATCCGGTGAAACCGGAAGAGCTTAAGAATTATCTGGAGTCTATAACGAAGGACGAAGAGACAGGGTCGATAACGACGGAAAACGGAGTGTACAACGTAACGGAGAAGGGAATAAAGCTCGAAAGACGCGTTAAGAAAGTATCCAAGGATGAGATAACCGGCGCGGGTATGATACCCGCGATACGGTATATCCTGGAGAAGCGAAACATATCTCTTAAGCATCAGGCCTGGATGGAGCAGTCACTTTTCTGGGGGATAAACCTGAGTGTCGTCGGGATGATGTCATCCAACGTCATGCTCGGGACGCTGATCACGTGGATGACATTCATGATGGCTCATTTTTTTAAGACTAAGGACATGCCAAACGCTCCTCCGTCGTCTTCGGTCATTACGGTAGGGCTCATAAACGCACTTTTCGCCGCCGCAAGCGTATCGTCCTTTAATATCCCGGTAATAATAATCTCTTTTATAGTAGCAACTCTTATCCACCATTTCGCGAATATCAAAGGCGAAGTGCCGGGGCTTAAATACGTTATAAATGCTTTTGAGAATCTGTCTTTCGTGAAAAGTATACGTTTGTCATTAGAGATCAAAGCCACCACGGATGAGAAGGAGAAGCTCGTTCTTATCGCGAGGAGACAGGGGCTTGAGTTGACCCCGGAAGACCTTAAGGACCTGGATGACCAGTTTTTCCGAAATGTTACGAGTACATTGCTGGAAAGCGCCCGGGAGATGCGTATGAGTCCCGGGATGCTGAAGGAATTATACAGACCGACGCGTGTTACGGAGATAAGCATACCGGTAAAAATGGATTCTGGAGAGACAAAGACATTTGACGGATACAGGATATTGCATAATGACGCGCGAGGGGCGGGTAAGGGAGGCATAAGGTTCCATCCCGCTGTTACGCGTGGCATGGTAAGAGCTCTCGCTACCGATATGACATGGAAGAACGCTATAGTCGGTATACCGTTCGGCGGGGGAAAAGGCGGTATCACGGTCGATCCGAGAGAGATGTCAGAGACCGAGATGGAAAAGCTTTGCCGGGGGTATGTGAGGGAATTGCTTAAGAAAAATCCCAGAGCCATAGGTGTTTTTGATGATGTGCCGGCTCCGGATGTCGGTTCCACCGCGCGGCACATGGCATGGATGCGTGACGAATACGAGAAGATAAAGGAAATAGAGGATGATTCCGCCGCTGGCGTGATCACGGGGAAACCTATAGATCAGGGCGGGTCGGAAGGGCGTACGAAAGCGACAGGGCAGGGAGTGTATTTCGCGGCACGCGAAGCCATAAAAACTTTTGGCGATAATCTCGACATAGGGGCGGATATGACCAAATGCACCTACTCCTTTCAGGGAGCAGGTAATGTAGCTTTCGAAGCCATAAAGATATTTTTCGCCGCCGGCTGTACGAAGATCCATTACATGAGCGACGTGTCGGGCGGAATACACATGACGAACGGCCTGGACGAAAAACTGCTCGCCGCGCTCGAGAAACATCTTTCCAGCAAAGCCCTTCTTGAGGAGTTCGAGTATGAAGGAGTAGAGCATGTTCCAGGCGCAGCGGTGCTGGAAGCCGATGTGGACGTACTTATACCGGCGGCTCTGCAGAACCAGATAACAGTCGAAAATGCCGATAAGGTTAAAGCCAGGCTTATCATTGAAGGGGCGAACGGTCCGACTACTCCGGAAGCTGATGAGATACTTTTTAGTAATGGACAGGTAGCTGTCCCCGATATACTGGCTAATGCCGGTGGTGTAACGGTATCCTACCTGGAATGGTTACAGAATATACAGAGAGAACATTGGGCGCTTCCGGCTATAGATAAGATGCTGGAAGAAAGGATGTCGATAGCATTTATGAACGTGGTCAAGACTGCCCGCGCGTATAGGACTGATCTTCGTACGGGCGCGATGCTTCTGGCTCTCAAAAAGGCCGCGGATGCCGAGACGGCCAGAAAATTTGGGGCATCCCGGAATAAAAGGGAGAAAAGATCATATAGGTCAAAAGTAAACCTGTATTCTCCGGATACATTCGAAGAGCTTAATTTCATAATAGATAAAGGAAAATATAAGAAGCTTATCAGAAACCTTGAGAGGCGCAAAAGGCGGGAGCTAGAGTATACGGTTCAGGAGATAGAGGAAAAGTTTTCAGGCGCGGAAGGAGTGGTGCTTATCACCGGTCCCGTAGCTGTAGGCAAAGCCGCATTGGCGCAAAACCTCAGGAGATCCCTTATGCTTAACGGCCGCAAAGCTAAGGTACTTCACCTGGACGGTCATGGACATGATATCAGTGACGCTGAACGTCTTCTTAGCGGTGCTACTGTGGGCGTTAGTCCGGCGGAACAGTTCTATTATGAGGAAGACGTAGAAGAGCTCAAGCTTGAAGAGAATGACATACTTATTATAGAGGGTGCGGAAGCTTTCGCGCCGAAGATAACGGAACTGCTGGCTGGAAGAGGAAAACCCACATATAAGATTTTCATGAACACGGCGCCTTCGATGAAACTGAGGGACAACTATCCGCTGACCTCACTGCACGCACGCATGATGAGAGACATACTTGACAGAAGGATCACGGAGAACAAAAGACCGTCGGAGACGCTTTTGCCGATAGTAAGGGGGCGCAGCACTCAGTTGGATTTACTGTATCCGAGATGGGTGATGGCAGACAAGACCATAGGCGCATATATGCCATATGAACTTCCGATACTTAAAAGAGAGATCTGGGAGGATCTTCAGGAAGACCTTGAGAGTGTGCGGACGGAGCTGTTGCGCGCGAAAAAACACTCCGAACACAATAATTCTGAGTATATAGAGGAGATATCGACAGTTCTTAAGAATATGGAAGACCTTTATTATCTTCTTGAGCCCGTTGCGGCTGCGCCGGAAGATATTAATTTGCCTAAATGGTCCATAATGAGGCAGTTTCTGAGTCCGGAGAAGAAAGAAGAATTTAAGATGGTAGACCTTGTGAAGGCGGCCGGTCTTATCGTGGTGGCTGCTTTTGCTATGGCGGTGTTCACACCGCTGATATCAATGGCCGCGGATATGTCGGTGCCGAAAGCGGCATTGCTCTCATTGCTTCTATTAAGTTTCCTGGCAACGACGGGGCTCGGGGTGTATTCTATCGCAAAGGGAGGCGCCAGGGGACAGAGGAATGGAGCTTTGCTGGTTATGATCGCCATGCTGGGCGTGATCGTGGGCTCTTCCACATACCATATGGAATACGGCCTGCAGGCAGGTTCCCGGAGAGCAGAACAGACCGATCTCACGCAGAAGATACAGGTTTTTTACGGACCCGATAAAAAGGTTTCCTATGAAAAAGAAAAATATGATGAACTCGTCAAAGAAATAGTGCATGTGACCCTGGGGGAGACGGACATAGAGACAATGGGCGAGTCAAACGAATTTGAAAAGATGAGGATCAGGGTAGCTATAGTATGGACCATGATAAACAGGGCGCTGTCGGATAGCCGGGAATTCAAAGGAGACACTATCGAGGAGATACTGTCGCAGAGATCCGCGTATAGCTGTCTAAATATTAAGGATAGCCTTTATCATGAAGGGAATGTAGATAAACTTAATGGAAGAGAAAAAGCGCGTGTTGTGCAGGCGAAAATAGATATAGAAAAAGTGGTTAGATCCGTTCTGGCCGGTCATATACCGGATCCTACGGATGGCGCCACCTGGTACTGTAACCCGACCTATCTTGAAGAGGAGTTGGGGATCAAGGACGGCCGGCGTGCATGGTGGCGTGACGGGCTTGAAGACGGTACGGTGAAAGAAACGGTTACCATTAAAAGGCATGTTTTCTCAAAACCCGTCAAATCCGCCCCTAAGACAAGTACCTATATTTCTCCCAAAAGCAGATCTCTCAGACGCGGCGCGATAGCGTCAGTATTCGCCATAGCGTTTTTAGGATTAAAGGAATCAGCATGGGCGGTAACTAAGGATACGGCTTTGGAGATGTCTTTGCCGGTGGCAACGGCCTCTATGTACAGTCTGTTATATGTGTTCGTGTGGGCTGCCGCAGTGGTCGGGATAAGCGCGTTGATGGTGTATATGGCCAAAGGGAAGGACAGGAAAAACGCGATTATAACAACATTATCGCGGCGAATAATATTGGCTCTTCTGCTTCTTGTGAGTCTTTCGCCGCTGGCATCCTGCGGGAAAAGGGCTGTGCCAAAGGACCCGAACTATGAGATCGTTGAAAAGCAGGGGGAAATAGATCCCTCGAACCTGACGGTCGTTGGAGATGAACTATTCGTGGAGTACAAGGGAGACCTGTCGGGATGCGTAATAGAATACAATTTCAAAGAAGAAAGCCGTGCCCGGATACAGCCGTTCCTGAAGAACGGTAAGTATGAGAATATATATGGCGCGCCGCTCTGGCCGAATGAGCAGGGACGGGTGATGTTTAATGAATCAACGGACCTGCGCATGGTGAACGAGTTTAGCGACATGAGTGACGTAAGGGTCGTGGGGCTTAAGGTGTTCGAAGGCGGGAGTCCGGAGCAGGTCAAGAGTATGTTGAAGAGCATAAGAATAGGCCGGCCTGTGACTAATGTTGAAACATCCACAGCTACGACAGTTACGGTTCCCGGTTTTGCCCCGGCCTTTCTGTTTATGCCCGCGATACTTGGAGTCTCACAAGCAGCAAATATATATACAAATGTTGCAATAGCGGCGGCAATTATGCTGGCTATATTTATCGCGACAAAGATCCATGAAAAGCGCGCGATCCGTCGTCAGCAACCGGCAAAAGTGCCGAGCGCCGCCTCGAAAGCCGTCAAAACTATAGGCCACAGGTCTTTCCTGGCATTATTGCTTATGTTCAGCGTTGCTACTGTGACATCCTGCTCGAGAAAAGAAACGCCGGTAGATCCTAACTACGAGATCGTCGAACAGCAGGGTAGAATAGATCCCGCAAACCTCAGGGTCGCTGGTGATGAACTGCTTGTTGACTATAAGGGTGACCTTACCGGCTGTGTAGTGGAATACAATTTTAAGTCAAAACAAAGCGCGGTAATACAGCCTATACTGAAGAACTCTGAACATAAGAACGTTTACGGGGCCCCGCTTAGGCCGAACGAGCGCGGACGGGTGATGTTCAATGAAGCTACTGACCTGCGAGTGGTGAACGAGTTTAGTGATATGAGTGACGTAAGGGTTGTTGGGCTTAAGGTGATCGATGGCGGAACCGCCCAGGATATAAAGTCTAAGCTGAGCGATATAAGGATAGGCAAGCCCGCGACAATCCTGGACAAAACCGCCGAGGGTGATGACACAATGGGCAGGATGGATCTTATAGCAGGACCCCTGACCGCGTATGTCCATTATGACAATGCCGAATTCCGTCATCTGGCATCCTGGAAGAAAGTTCTCAGTTATATGGGTGGGGCGCTGGCCAATATAGTGGTTCCGGTAGTGATGTATGCGGGACTGCTTTTAGCCAACTTTTCAGGACTGATCTCTCCCGAGAGATTTGTATCTATGGGGTATTTTCTGACCTTTTTCGCGGCACCCAGTATAGTCAACGGTATATTTCAGCTTGTACCCTTTAGCGTTTCCCGAGGTTCCTGGAGAACGGAGTCCAGCCGCAGCACTGATCTTGATGCTGTTATAAGTCTTTTTTATATAATAGTATCTCCTATATTGCTGCCTATGGTGCTTCTGCATGAGGCCGGGCACTATACTTTCTTGAGGATGTTCGGGTGTCAGTCCGCTAAAATAGTGGTGGGCGTTCCTGATCAGTTGAATGAAGTGAAGCAAAGGGTGAGCGACGGGAAAAACATACAAGACCTTGTGGGCGGGCATGACGGTAAAGCAAAGAAAAGACCATCTTCCGTTAAGGAAAAAGGGGAAAACCGGAGCGAAAAGGCCGAGAAGGATGTGATAGTCTTTCTCAGGAAGTCTAAAGCTGAGTCGACTCTGGCAGTAGACCTTAAAGAGCATATATTGTCAAGATCAGAGGTAGTAGAGGAGCTTGTTAATATGGATAAAGAGGTGTCGATAGCAAGGATACCGAACAGCTTTAAATATGTTTTTGCTATAGGGGACGAAGAGAGCTGCCGTCGGGTCTTCAGCCGGGAATATGAAGAGTATAAGTTCGAAGGGCATACGCATCTGGAGTCCGTAGCGGAAGGGAGAGGGGCCCTGAGTTTTATGCCCAGCCATACAGATCTTACGAATACCAGAGGGCAGTGGTTTTACATACTTTCCAAAAGAGGGGTGACCTGGTATAAGGCTGACGGGAATCTTCTGGACGTGATGGAGGATCAGTACATAGATTTTCTGAAGTCGGTGAGGACAGGGTCTATGGGGACTGAGGAGATCTCACGGGAGATGAAAGAGCGGTTCGATGTGGATATGGATTTTGCCGGCCTTCATATGTCCGAAGGGGATTTCGGAGCCGAGATGTTCAACATCCTCCCCGTTACGCCGCATCCGAAATCGAGAGACGATGATGGTTACGAGGGGTATCGTATAGTCATAGGCATTCCCGCGGAGATACACAAGGTGCTGACTGAAGAAGGTTATATAGAAAACATGGATATTGTCGCTACACTGGTACCGGTAGACTCTTCCGCGGACGAGTCGGCGATGCTGAAAGAGCTGTCAAGACACGCCCGGGAACAAAAGAATATAAGCGTCCTGATAAGCCCGGATGCTTTCGAGAGAAGTATAAATACGGCCGAAACTGCTATACATCTCGAACAAATGGTAAAGGATCTCCAAAGGAGAGCTCGCCTTGACATAATAAGGCTCATGAACCCTGAGATAAGCAGATTGTCGGCGGATAAAGTAAGGAATGTGGAAAATCTGTTGGAGCTCAAGCATATAATGACCGTTCTTGTCGAAGCTATACCGCATAGCAGATCATATCGCCTGAGTGAAAAAAGTCTCAGGCAGATAAGGGTGCGTCACGAATATGAGAGTTTTCAGATGCAAAAAAGAAAACAGGCTATCCAGGTCGAATATCTTAAAAAAGTGGATAAAAATAGCGGCAAATATTATCTGGCCCATTTCGCGGACGGTCAGGATATCATATCTGGCAGAGGGCCGGCAATAATACCACCGGGCCTTGAAGTGCAGAAAAGAAGGGAGAAACAAGGGGTAGCTCAGGCCAATGATGGAATTAACGACCGTTTCTTCATCGTGGCTCCGGAAGGAGTGGTTACAGACGGTGAAAAAGCCGAATTTAAGTCTAAACTGATGGATATCTGGATGCTGGACGGGGTGATATCGGATGGAAGTATGACTATTCTGGACCGGAAAAATGACGCTTATACGGCAAGCGAACTACATTCTCTACTTGCCAGAGAGTTCCCGGATGGGGCCAGTTATGTAAATTCAGGTGTAAGGTGCGTAACGGGTGACCTGGAATATGACGGTGAGGCAGGTAAGGCAGGATTGATCCAGGTAAATATGGACTCTTCAGCGTCTAGCAATATTAACCAGTATGAAGTCCTGGTAAATCTGGTATATTCACGTGAAGACGGGCATGAAGGTTTTGCCACGGAAGGGCTTGAAAGGGTAGGAAAAGGGTTATATGTGTATCTGCCGGCAGCCAGACCGGTGGATCTGGAGAGGGAGATCAGGAGTTATTACGAAAGATGCCTAAGGGAAGTGCTGATAAGGGCATAAAACAGGGTTTCATGCATAATAGGAAGGATAAATAGAAGTAGTGGGGCCATAAGGATTTTTTTACCCTATTTGTTAGAATAGAAAAAAGCTAGATGGAATGAATTGACATATTTATGAAAAATTGCTATAATCGTACTTACGTTGAGACAAAATAAAGTTAGATACGAGGAGATAAATGTACGAAATTCGCGATTCAATAAAGAATGTTAAAAAATATAAAGACGGTTTTTTTATGTTATTTGGTGTTTTTGATTTTACATGTTTCGGTTACCTCCATAATCGTTACGTGTTGCTTGTATGTTTTATAAAATAAATAAAGAGTAGCAAATCAACAATAAGAGGTGTGAAATGAAGGCTTGGCGATCTATAAAAGAGAAAAAAACAGTCTTACCAATCCCCAACCTGAATGAAGTGCCGGATATCAGCGGCATTTCCACATTCAAAAACAGACACATGCGGATAATAAAGGTCATTGCTGTCATCGTGATAGCGATCTTTACTCATCAGCAGTTAGTCTGGGCGCAGGGCGGCGAGGCCCTTCTGGGTAATGTCGTTAAAGGGACTAAGAATCAATACGACTATAACAATTACGTAGCGGAAGGTGAGATCGAGGTACCTTACGACGTAGCTAAAGCCGGTGATAAATATTACAATGGCGGCAGCGAAACCGTTATTCAGGTGCAGGATGCTCACGCGTCTCTCGACGCGCAGTACTCCATCGTGACCTTGCTGGATTCGCTCGTAACAAATTATGATCTGCAGCTTATAGCGCTTGAGGGTGCCAAAGGTTACATTGACACGTCAGTCCTCAAAACTTTCCCGAACAAAGAGATCCGAGAGAACACGGCGGATTTTCTGATGAGAGAAGGCCGCATGAGTGCCGGAGAATTCTTCGAGATCACCAGGGACAATAACGTCCGCATCTACGGTGTTGAGGACGAGGAACTTTATCAGCAGAACGTAAAGAGTTTCTGCGCGGTGGCTGAAAATAGAGCCGCTCTTATTGGGGATGTTGAAGCCTTTGAGGCGCAGATACGCGCGCTTGAGGGAAAAGTGTATTCTCCCCGTCTCAGGGACCTTGCTACAAAGAGCCGTCTTCATGTCCAGGGCGAACTTGGGTTTGCCGAGTACTGGAAAGAGATAAGCTCGCTTATAGACAGCTTCAGTATAGACACCGGTTCTTACAGCCAGCTGAGCATACTTACGGAGGCTATAGAGCTTGAGAAAGGGATAGATTTTGCCAAGGCTAACGCGGAGAGAAAAAGCCTTATCGATGAACTCAGTGAACGTATGGAGAAAAGCGAGCTCGAAGGGCTTGTCCTCAGATCTGTCCAGTTCAAAGAAAACAAGATCTCGCAGTCATCTTTTCACAGCTACCTCAGGACGCTTGCTGAAAAGTATGAAGTCAGCGATGCCGGTTACAAGAATCTTATAAACTTTACGACGTATATCTCGCTTTATGAGAGCATCGACATATTCGGTCTTTACCACGACATGGCTGTCCTGGAAGAAGAGCTGTGCTCAAGTCTCTACAGGAACGACGATGAAAGAGCGCTTTACAAAGCGGCCCGCGATACGGCCATGCTGAAAAGGCTCTACAGCGTGGAGCTTACCAACGGTGATTATGATTATATTGTTTCTGTCCGAGCGGACTATGATTCCCGGAAGATAGCGTCACTTGTCAAAGATCAGTGCGCGAAGTACGACGTACAGATAATAGGCGGGTACGATCTTGACAATATGCTTTCCAGTATGGACGAAGCGCTGGAGTTCTATCGTGTCGCGAAGCAGAGAGATAATGTTATGCTTTCGAACACGGTAAGCCGTATGCGTTCAGAAGGCGTGAACGTGGCCGCGCTTATAACGGGTGGATATCACACCAGGGGCCTTACTAAACTGATGAAGGAAAAAGGGCTTTCGTATCTGGTAGTAATACCGAAATTTACAGAGGGTGAAGAACGTCCGTATATCGCGATACTTACTAATAAGAAAAAACCCTACCAGAAACTTCTGGATTCAGGTAAATATAATCTTGCCGTAGAGGCATATTTTTATTCAGCTAAAGGCGACCTCACCCGCATGAAGTCGGCGCTTTTTCACGCGCTTGGCGAAGCGGCCCTGAGAGGCGAGGACGTGGTAGCGATAAAGAAACTGTGGGCCTCGACGTACAGGTCCAGATATGAGAACGTCACGTCTATAAGGAAGAACGATATGACGTTCGAACCTATAACCCCGGAAGAGTTTGAGGATTTTCTGACATCCAGAGTAGACGTCAGGAGAGTCGGGGACGCGGCCGTTATAGCCGATAAGACGGAAGAGGGAGTTTCTTTTATCACGCTTGCCAGAAAAGGGGATACCCTTGAGTTCAACGCCGCGTCTAAAGCGCAGCGCAAGACTTTTATGGCAAAGACGGGTATGCGCGAAGAACTGGAATCTCTGCAGGCAGAAGTGACTGATATAAAGGACATGCTCACGTCGTTTGTGGATAACAGGGAACAGCTTATTTTCCGCATAGACGCCAGTATCCCCGCTATAGTTGAAGAGCTTAAGTCCGGGAAAATGGACGATGCCGGGATCACGCAGGCGGTAGAAGCAAAGTTGAAGGCCAAGGGCCTTCCCCAGAGCTGGCAGAAAGATCCCGAACTGTCCGCCGCGGTAGAGGACGCCGTTATAAAGGTAAGTGACGCGCGGTTCCTGATGCTCACACCGTACGAACTTAACCGCGCGCATATCGAACGCGTGATGGATTTCTTTGACGTCTTATGGCCTATGGGCGACGCGTCAGGACACGAAGCGGAACTGGCTCATTACAGGAAGATAATGCACGAGTTCATTATAGCCCACGCTATCGGCAGTTCTTACGGTAGTCCTGAAATGGCTACTTTGGACAAACCGGTCGATGATTCCTACGGTGTTCTACAGGCGAACAATATAACATTATCTAAAGAAGCCGATATACTTCTTGCCGACAGTGTTTTCAGGAATAAGCAGGCGACACTAGACAGGATAGCTTCTTCAGACCTTACGCCCGAAGGAAAAGAATGGCTTAAAAGGATGTATATGTATTTCATCATAGCCGACTCTCTTGAAATGGGAGCCGACTATCTGAGGGCCGTACGCGTACCCGAACTTAAAGGGAATAATACCAGGACACCCGCCCCCGCTGATAAGACTTTTGCTACCTTTATAAACGATCCTTCCAAATGGGGGATCTCACTTTCCGAGAATCTCAACATCGCGGATCTTGAAGCGGTAACGCGCGCTTTGACCGCCGCGTCTTCAGAAGAGTATGCCCTTATAAGGGCGATAGCGGATAGAGCCGCCGCTTCTGTGGATCTTCCTGAGGCTGTTATCCAGGAAGATAAAAAAGATGTTACAGAGACCGGCAAGGTAGAAGGTGGTTCCGACGCCGCCGGTGTGCCTGGAGAGGGGATAGCGGGCGGAAGACCGGTTGTAGAGCCCGAGGAAACACAGAAAACCGAGACAGCGGCCGCGGAGGAAAAGGATACCAATAAGCGCGGCAGACTCAATTCGACCGGTGCCGTGATGGTAATGGCGGTCGGAGTGTTTTTTATGATCTCAGGCCTGGTAAGTATTGGGTATATCCTTGCAGCGTCGGGCGCGCTTTACGCGGCGGACCAGTCCCGGATATATACAGGTAAGAAACCTGTCATGGACAGGATATTGGGCGCGACAAAGGCGGGAAGTCACGTGATGGTCAGGAATCTGGTCAATTATTTTAAAGATCCCCGTTCAGTAGAGGTAATACGACTTGAGAATCTGGAAGCAATATCGGCCCGGATGGAAGAAACTTTGGCCGAAATGAAAAAGAACCTGGAAAAAGCGCCGGAAGACGAGAAGATAATAAAACGTCTGCGGAAGGCTGTGTCTAAAACTGAGAAAAGACTGGGAAAAGTAAACGCGAGCATACGCGACCTGGAGACCAGGATAGGCATGATGTCAGCCGCCGCCAGATCAGCAGCCGTATTAGAGTCTAAAGTCGCTGCCGAAATGCCTTCTTTCGAGGACACGGGGCTTTCGGAGAATACGATACGCAGGAGGATAGGCCTGCTTTCGGCTAATGGTATCCCGGTGAACGCGGATACGATACGCCTTTCGGAAAAGAGGATCCTGGAAGAAGCCGCGGAGAATTTCATATTGGAGATGACCCCCACGAACGTTACTGAAGCGGAATTACAGGAGCTGGCGGACCTGATAAGAAATGAAATACTGATCTTTAGAGTAAACGGACAGACAATAGACATAAATGACTGGAATGACCTGTACGCGGACGATGTGCAGATAAAACTTAAAGGATTGTCTCTCTCTTCTCAGGAAGAGGCGGAGATATTCAGGGTGATCGAGCTGAGGAAGAAGTACGCGCAGCAGCTCACTCTGATAGAGAACTTTAATCTTATAAACGAAGACGCGATCCGGGAAGAGCTGTACGGGGTGTATGGTCCGAAAGATAAAGTTGCCACAGCGGAATTTAATGACGCGGTTGCTGAGGCGATAAGGGAAGAAAAAGAGGATCGAAGAGAAGAGCTCTCCAGGTTTTTTCAGGAGTTTGAACCCGGCATGCCGGGGGTGATCTCGGGAACTCTGTCAGACCTTATGGTCAGGGTGCCTGAAGACAGCGCTAAAAGATTCAGGGAGATTACCCACAAACTTATGACATCAGGATTTTCTAACGACGAAAGTGCCGCCGAAGAGCTTTACAGGGTCTTTGAGACAGTCGCGAAAAGAAAGATGGCGACAAAGGTGAAAGTTATCAGGGCTATCGCGAAAGAGGATCTTGACGCGTCCGGCAGGGATAAAAAACTGAATAGAGCCGAGCAGAAAGAACTTGATAAACTCGTAGAGTCGAAGGGCTCACTTGGAGTAAGGGAAGCGGGCCGGTATATAGCATTGCATTACAGATGGCTGGCAACCCAGGAGCTTAACGCCAAGGGCGTGGCCAGGGCCAAGAAAGTAAAGGCGCGGGAGATAAAAGGACTGGCGTCCAGAATAGCCTCAGGGGAAGCTTTTGAGGTTATAGGAAATTCTGTCATGAAGCGCGCCGCGGAGGGGAGACTTTCCGCTAACCGCATAGAAAGGGTTTTTAAGCTTTTCGATGCCGCTCAAAAGAGTGTAAGAGCTGACAGGAGCGTTTTTTACAGGGCATATGACGCTATGAAGAATTACATCGCGCAGCCTGACGCGGTTACTCTTTCGCTGCTCAACAATTCACTGGAAGGCACGGAGCACAACCCCATATACAGGAAGGAAGCCAAATTATTTGAGAAATGGACGGATGTATACGTTTTACGTGCTATGGGCAGGAAGATCCCGAAACTCAACGTGGGCGAAGAGCTTGATATAAAGAAGATGAGGGAAGAGTTGGGAGAAAAAGGCATGGCTGAGTTCAAGAAAACGCTCGCGGCTCTCAGGAAGCTTTTTCCGAAGGCGGTGCCGTATTCCTATATATCAAACGGTGTTATGTCAGATAAGGTGATCGACAGGATAAAGGAATTTCTCACGCAGGCTAAAGAAAATTATATGGCCAGAAAAGCAAGACTGGCGGAATTTGGGCGTATGCCTGTTTTCGGCAATATGTCCGAGCCCGCAAGAAACGCGATGGCAATTATAATAGGTATCCTGATACTCCTGCCAATAGCGCTACTCGCGATGTGTACGACCAATGCGCCTCAGGTACCGGAATACCAGGCTGAGGGTACATCTTTTGACAGCCCTTATTTTATGTCGGCAGGCGACGGGGTGATGGATGTCACTTTAGAAAATATTTATATGGATGCCGCCGATCTTGGGCAGCTTGCCCAGAACGAAGCGGAACTGTCTCCTGTTATCGAAGCGGTAGCGGGAAATATGGCCGAGACTTTAGGGTTTATACAGTCGGCGGACGCGGGCATAGCTTTGACCAACGCTGAAAGGGCCACTCTTCATTTTATGGTAAAAGACCTTGAAAGTAATCTTGGTGTTCCGGAAGACGGTACGCTTGACACGAACTCGGTAGAGGTTCTTGCCGGGGCGATCGATACCGATGCCGGCGTGACGAACGCTTTCGAAAGACTTGGAGAAGAAGTGCAGGCTATTAGTGATAGAAGCGAACAGGCTGATGAAAACGAAGTGATCCTCTTGGCGCAGGCCCGGGCCGCCGGTACGAACGCGGTTCTTTCCGATGTGGATGTTGAGGCGAGACCTGTTCTGGCTCCGTACAAAATAGTAGACATGTTCGATAAGGTAACTATCGAGGAAGTCGAAAAACTTATGAAAGTTAAAGGCGGATTCAGGATCATATGGAGGTTCTGGGGTGGAACTATGGAACAGGCTGATGAGGCTGCTTTTAAATCCATGATCCTTTTGTCTCAGTCTGATGACGCCGGTGTCCAGAAAAAAGCTTATAAGATGGGCATGAGGGCTATCGAGTGGATGCAGGGTCAGGATGAGGACATAATAAGATATCGTTTTTACGAGTTCATCCTCCAGGAAGCCTACAATCTTTCAAAAGACGAGAATTACACGGGCGATCTCGAGTTTGACGTAGCGGAAATGCTCAAGGAACTGGAATATCTGCCGGAAGACGGCACTCACGGCAAGATAAGGGAAGACCTGTTCGCAAAGGGCCAGCTTTCCCAGCAGGATGCCATGGTAGCGGCTCTTACGGCCGACAATCTGCTTGATGATGAACTTCAGGTATATCACACTATGATCAACTACCTCAAAGAGAACGCGACACGAGGTATAACCGGTAACTTTAAGGTATGGTTGGCTTTCGCGTACGATACGGAAGCGGGAGCTCTCGGGTTGACACTTCCGGGGATGTCCACGAGGCTGCTGGACAGGGGTAAGGACGCAAAAGTCAACGAGGCACGCGCAAATATAGGTAACCCGCGCGCTGAATATTACTCCAGCAGCGTCGAAGCGCTTAAGAGTTTTCTCGTCAATTGGCAGGAAGCTCATCAGCTGACCGAAGAGATAGCAAAATGGGACCAGGGAAGGGCAGGGCTGGAAGACGCTCTTCATCATGCCAGAGAAGACGAAAGATTCTCGATACAGGCCAGGATAAACAGGGCAAAGGGAAGAATGATAGACCAGCAGGCGCGCCTTGCTGTGATAGAGGGGAGACTGAAGAAGATCATGGGTCTCGATCCCTCTGTAGAAGTAACATTTGATTTTTTAAAGCCGTTTTCTGATGAAAGTATTGACGCGGCATATAGCGCATGTGCCGAAAGAGGCATTAAGCTTGGAGTGCCGGCGGAAGTGATCAGGTCGGATGCCGCGGCTATATGGGCGGAAGCCCGTGCGGCGCAGGCTGATGTAAAAGGCATTAAGACTGTTGACGCCAGCTTAAGTCTGAGTCTTCTGAATATACTCGAATCCGGACCGATGATGTTCTCGGGACGCATAAATATCAAGTGGGGAAAGGTCATCTCCGACGCGCACGCGGACTTTCTTAGAACGGTAAAGAAGATGTACGCGGAAACATCAAAGGAAGACGCCAGGGTAACTAAAAGTACGTTGAGAGAAATGGAGATGAGCGCGGAAGCGCTTCTTGCGGCATTTGACGGACATCTGGAGATACTTGAGAGTATGAAAAAGCAGAACCAGGCCGCGCCGAAGATGTGGTCGAAAGACACGTATGATCTTCTTCAGATCATATTTGATATACGCCACACTACCAATCTGCGCAATGAAGTTGAAAGACAGCTTTCCTACATTAAGGCCCAGCTCATAGAGTACGGCGAGACCGTGGAATGGGCGGAAAAAGCAGAGGCAATGGATTCTGCCGCGATTGTGACAAATATACTTGCCCGTCAGGAATCAAGAGGCGGTATAGCCGAGCTTAAGGCGCTTAAGATAAAGGCCGATGCCGAATATAAAAGAGCCTCACGTGTCATGAACCGTCTGCCCATAGGGTTGTCAGACGGTATATCACTGGGCACATCTTTTCAGCCCGGTGAAGAAGTGACCGCGACGTACGGATGGACCGAATATAGCGAGAACAGGAGCGATATAACTACCTGGAGCACGAGTTTTGGTATAACAATAACGATGGATAATGCTCTTGGTCTGTGGAAAAAATATTGGAAACTAACAGGAGAAGAATCGGCCCTGATCGTAAAACACAAGCTTTATGGATGGACATGCGATGTTCTTGGCATGGTAAACAACTATCGTTCTCTGAGGGAACAGCTGGGGAGCGCGCAAAAGCAGCTTGAACTTTCTCAGCAGAAACTAGCGGAGGTACAGAGCGATAAGAGAGCGATGGCGCAAGAAGTGTCCGCTACGGCGATCGAAGTGACTAAAGCCGAGGAATTTGTAAGGGAAAAGGAACTGGATCTCGAGAGGGTACGCGCTCAGCTCAGTCGGGCTGTTGTCGCCGACCTCGAAGGAATAAGCGATCCCGGAATGATGGATATAGACGAGATAGAGAAACTGATGACGGACGCTCTTGTCCGCATAAAAGCTGAAGGTTATGATCCGGCTGCGGCGGAAAAGAAACTGCTTGAGATGTCCAGGGACAAGATGGTGACATTACTTCGTCTTGCCAGATGGAAGAAGATGGAAATACCCGTTACGCTGGCCTGGCAGGAATATAAAAAACAGACTACCGCCAGAGAGAACGTGACTGACGATTCCGGAACACCGATAATCAATCCGCTTACGGGCGACCCCTTCACTGATAACGTTGAGGATGCGGATGGAAATTCCGTATCGACCGAGGTGAGTGAGACTTCCGAGAGATACAGCATAAACTGGGTAAATACGCTGGATAATCTCGTCAAGAGATATGGCAGCGTCAGAAGAGCCCGCGCAAAACTGAATATAAGCAATTTTGACCTGGAGGCGTGGCCCCTGCAGGCTCATAGGGTCCGAGAACTTGCCGAAGGTAACCACTCCAGAGCGACCCTTAAACTGCAGTCTGTGAAAATGGAACTGGAGGAACAGATAGGTATCCTGGCAAGCCTGGAAGAAAAACTGAAAGGTAACGACCCGGATACTACTCCACGCATGGTAATAGACCAGAGGAAGAAGGTAGAAGGTTTAAGAGGCGAAAATATAGCCGCGATCGCAGCGGTATCTAACGCGCGCCTGCAGCTCTTACGGATAGCCGGGCCGGGCATGAACGCTCTGGCGGTGGAGAAACCCGAAGAGATGGATATAGCGCGCCGGAAGGTCGACCTTGAAAAACAGGTGATCGCTGTTAAAGAAATGACCGCTCTTCTGGAGACTATAACCGGATACCTCGATGTGGATCAGGAGTATAGCATAGAAACACCTAGTGTTGATGACCGAATTGATGAGTGTGACGCGTATCTGACAGAAATAGCGGGATGGAGACATTACCTGGATAATAACGGACAGGCGGGCTATAACTGGGATTATGACGGTCCGACATTTCCGGATCTTCCAGATGACGCTTCTATTCAGGATAGGCTTGATCAGCAGGATGCTATAAACGCTAATGACGCTACTCAGGCTGAGACCCAGGCTGCTAATGACCGGAGTGCCAGAGCTCAGCTGGACTATTATGAGGGGCTGCTTGAGGCGAAAAAAGCGCATTATGAGGATATTAAGAGCAAACAGATAGGCGGTATTGTCGACTGGAAACTGGAGATAAAGGTAAGGCCTTTCGCAATGCTGGAGAAATCCGGAAAGACCAACTTGAAGAGAAAAGATGCCGCCGCCGAAATAAGGCAGCTTGAACAGGCATACGCTTTCAGGATACAGCGGGATCACGCCGTGGTCCGTATGCTTCAGGAGAAACTGGCTAATGAACGGGCTTTTGAGGCCAGGCTTAACGAGTTCATGAGGACAG
>JAVCCB010000013.1 GCA_030765685.1 Candidatus Tantalella remota
TGTCCAATTACCAATTAGGGTAAACTAAAGTAAGCACACTTATAGCATACCCGATCCGCGATATTTTTGCAACTGGGGCACTAGAAGCGGATCTCGATGTAATCTTCTTTTTCTTTAAGGTCAAAGAACGCGTGACCCGGGAACTTATAACCTCCGTCTACGAGCTTGTAACCCGAGTGCACTCTCTTCCAGTTATATTCAGTCATAAACTTTTTAAGGTCGCTATTTAGCTCATCAATGGACTTGTATGCATTATTTAATCTGCACAGGTAAAATTCTTGCCATATAGTTTGATTGAGCCTCTCAGCGTAGCCGTTGGTCCAGGGGTGAGCGACTTTGGTGACACTATGGACGATAGCGTTAGTCATAAGGAACTTAGTAAAAGAGTGGTTAACAGGGCCTAGGTGTTTTTCATTGCGAGCTGAATAGAACTCAGTACCGCGATCTGACAAAAACCTTTTAATCTTACCTTCAGGGATATTTTTAAGCATATGGTTTTTGACGAAGTCTATGGATGTATCCGCGGTTTTTACAGGATACACTTTAGCCCATCCGTAGCTTGAGTACGTGTCACAGGCCGTATACTGAAAGACTTTGCCAAGGTTTTTGATATTGAGGAATACAGTATCGATGCTGACAAGTTCGCCGGGTGAGTGGGATTCTACATGGTTGTGTTTAGCCGCGCGGCAGTGGATCTCTTTGGTTGTTAATTCAGGCTTGCCGTGGTCATGAGCCCAGAAGCGCCTCTTACGTCTGGTATTGAGGTTTTCTTTTTTAAGGAACTTCCAGACGGTTTTACCGGATATCTTAAAAGACAGGTTATCAGCGATACGCTTAGGGCCATAAGTAGGGTAGTCATAGATGTAAGCGAGGATCTGTTCTTTTTGTTGAGGTGTAAGGGCGTATGGTTGAGGCCCAGGGGAGGAGACTGCCTTGTTGTGCAGGCCATCAATACCATGTTTTAAATATCTTTTCAACCATTTATAGAACCAGGTTTTACCGAAGCCATATTTTTCGTGGACTTCTTGCCAGGTATATCGCTTATATCGCCATTCTTCGAATATGCGCTTGCGCAGGTTAAAGACTATTTCAGCATTAGTCATGATAGAACCTCCATTTTAAGTAACCATATATCAGTTATACACTTATCCACAGTATTAACAAAGAAAGAAAAAAGAACCAAAAAAGAAAGAAAAGCTGCTACTACTGGTCTTTTTTACTTAAAACTAAAAACCTCAGTTCACGCCAGGTGGTAACAATGCAACAGGGTTAAAAATGAAAAAGTTATATCTTTTTGTTGACTTAACAAGCCCATCTTGTTATAATGATTTAACTATTTGTTGAGCTAACCTTTTAAAGGAGGCTGCATGTTCAGGAAGACTAAAGTTTTTAATGTTTTTATAATATTGTGTTTTCTTCTGAATTCTTTTTCTATTGAAGTCGGCAATGCTTTTACAGGTTTGTATCCGGACGGTAATGCTAATCTCTCTGCGGCATCGATGCTTAACGGTATAGCAGGGGTAGAACATCAGGATAAGGGCAGGATAAAAGTTGCCCTTCAGGCTGATCTCAGGCTATTATCCCGGAAGGGCGTAACCGACCTTAAGGGCATCCACAAAAATCTTGGGCAGGTTTTTCATCCGGATGATGTTCAGTTCTTTTTCAATGAGGCAAAGGAAATTGAAAATGGAAACGTACGTCTTATGTGTCGTGTATGGGATCAGTTTAGCACCGACCCAAGGACATACTACGCGGTTTTTTCTCTGAAGAGTCTGACTGCGGGAGATCCCGAAGTACATTTGTTCTCAAAAAAAGAATACAATTCTTCACGGGAAAATATAGACGAAAGCGAGGGAATATCCGCGCGCCAGGGCGGTTTTGTTTACAGAGAGAGGTCTTCAGTTTCTGGGAGTGGCATGATGTCTTTTAAGAAAGTTTTTGGAAGCGCGACCCACAAAGACGACCTCAGGCATATATACAAAAGGATCGTACGCGAGGTAGAGCGTATATCGGCGGATTTTAAGGAGAAATACGGGGATGATGCTCTTGATACCGCGGAGATCGGTATAATTGTCGACCCCGAGACACAAAACCGTCAGGTGAACACACTTATGGTGAATGTCGATCAGAAAACAAAAGCTCGCAGGATCGGGATCTACAGGGAATTTATTTTGGGGATCCACGAAATGCAGAGTCTCATTGACCATACTACCGAGGGGGCCGTAGAACAACAGGATGTTCTTGATCATCTTGTAGAGGGCAGTGTCCTGCACGAGATAGGGCATGGATTTGAGTCGTATTCCGGGGAAGACCTCAACACTCTTATATCCGACCCTCTAGTGAGGCGTGCGTACGCAAAACTTCTGGGTCTGGATCCAGAAATGGATAAATGGAAGATAGCGGAGGCCGTTGCCGATCTGAATATAGGCGGACGAGGCAATGGGAAGTACATCCAAAATAAAGCCGCGTATCTTTTTTATAAGTTCATAAGGGTACAGCCAGAACAGTATGCCGGTCATCCGGAAAATACCAGGGCGATCATCATGCGTTATTTCGATATCAATCCTCATCTCGCGCTCCTGCAACAGAAGGGTGACGCGGAAAGAATAGCGGAACGAGTAGTGCAATATTCCGATCTCTTTTTCGCCGAAGGTACACTGTGGTACAAAAGGAATTCTTTTGAGAGGAGTAACGAGGATCGTGACCAGGTAAGAGAAATAGAGATACTTTTGGATCGTTTCCTGGCTCCGGCTTTAGATGACACCGCGCGAGCATCCCTGGCTAAGCAGGTAGCAAAGCACAGGAGGGTGGCCCTTGGAGTCCTGTACAGATATGTTATAGAGGTATCTAGGTACGCGCCCGAATGGATGCGTTTAAAGCATTTTGCTGAGCGTCTTGAAGGTGCTCTTGAATCCGAGAGTGTGGCGGCCCGTCAGGGCGACGGTGAAGAACAGGTAGACGAGTTTACAGCACGGGCGAGGAAAACGTACGATGATCTTCCAAAGGGAATAGATCCGGGGAGGCAGAAAGAGGATCCTTACGAGGCTGAGGGTGCTATTTCGGAGAACAAGTCGTTCGAGCGTGTAGAAAATGGACTACTCGACAGATGGGCCGAGAGAATTCGTATAGCTGGGGTTGTGAGGAGAACGAGAGAACAGGGAGGGCTGGGATATATATCCGGAGATGCGGAAACTGAAGTTTCTTCCTCCCTGGGGAGTGATATGAGCGACAGGGGTATCAGGATCGTAAACGGAACCCTGCTTGATGAGATAGTTAATACACTTATTGAAATAGCGCAGTTGCGGGAAATAAAAAACTCGAAAAGAGCAATGACAAACTATTCCTGGCCTTTGATAAGGGGAGTTGCGCAATGTGATAATGACGAGCAGGCGTTATTGTGGGTTGACCGGTTTCGGGGGGAAACCCTTGAGGAGCTCAGGCCTGAGGACAGGTCGCCTTTGACTACGGAATTCAGGGACAGGATAGATGAGATGTTCAGAAATCCCGGCAGTTTGCCGACCAGTGCACTCCTTGAGGTCGACGGAAGGATGTTTCTAGATCTTGGAGATGCTTCTATACAGGAGATGTTGCAGGGGGTGACGATAGTCGTGCCGGATCCGAATATCCCGACCAGGTATACTACGGCGCGTTTGCTTGAGGAAGCCGCGGACCAGAACGGAAGGACCATGGAAGGATTAAGCCGTCATATACTGATAATGGTCTCATCCGGACACGAGATAGCTTTGGTTAAGGAAAAACTTGACAGGAGCGGTTTTAGTGTAGATCCGTTTCTTCTGGACACCGTTGATTACGGACTTCTGGGGACTTCAAAAGGGTTGCAGGGGCATCCGTTGTTAGCGGTGATAATGCAAAGAGCCTTGGCTAAATATAATAAATTTCTTTTAGGAGAAATATATCACAATGATATGGGGTCCTCAAATTTCAGGGTCATGGCGAGGATCTCGGGAGGAGAAGTGGCAGACGTACAGCTTCTTCCCGTGGATTTTGAGGATACAGGCCTCCCGGCAAGGCAGGGCACGGGCGAAGATGACCCGGTCGCAAAAGACGATGTCCCCCAAAGAGTAAACTTGCCTGAAGGGGTTGTGAAGACGCTTAAGTATTCTGATAAGATGATAGAAAAAGCCCTTGCGGATATAATGGTCGTCTCAGCTATGTCTATGTGGTTCAAGGATAAAGTTCTGGAAAATAAGGGCTGGTTCTCGCTTCAGACGTACCTGAAAGCCCATGAAGAAGTCCGGACAGGCAGGATCCCGGTAAATGTGACTGATCTTTCGGGAGACAATGCCGTAGCGCTGCATGGATGGTTTGACGCGCTTCTGGGAGAGAGGGTCATGGTCCTTAACTCCAGTGACGGAGCACCACTTTACTATATTGCTTCAACGTATCATGGGATAACGGACAAACTGCGTGCCGCGGGTAAGACTGCTTCGATGCGGATAGGCAAAAAAGAGATCGGAAAAGCTGTAGATCTTGCGGGGAAAACCGGTGTAGAGAACACGACACATCCGAATAAAAGGTATACGCTTATTATGACGTCTGAATTTTTCGCTAATGGTGAACTTGGGGAGCAGAAAAAAAGATATGGAGACAGATTCGAACTTGACTCGGTAAGCGCCCGTGACGGGGAGCAGTTCGTGGATAAGGTGCTTGCCAGAGCTAAAGATGTCGAGGCACGTACGGTCGTTCTCGTTCCGGAGTCGTTGGAGGAAGAGCAGCTTAAGAGGCTAACCAATGTAGGGATACGATTTCTCAGAGTCGATACTAGCGAGCTTCTCGAGGGCAGATCTGATGACAAGGCCGAGAGGAACAGTTTTCAGCAGAATACCTATGTTATGATGCTTTTGACGAGGCACATTACCAAAGATACAGCCGAAGACTCCGCGGTGTACAGGCTTTTGAAGTTCTTTATCGGGACGCACTTTTCACTTGATGCGTTATCGGTAAAAGCATATATGGACGCCATCGTGAAGAACCGCATACCGGTTCTCATAAGAGGGCTGCTCTCATACAAACCCGCTGAAGCATACCGGATGCCCGAATATGACAAGGTGGCTGCAACGCTTATTGCCGCGTAAGGGAAAACCCTTATTGTGATTCGACCCACTGCCAGGCATCGCTGAGCTGGTCGTCGGAGAAAGTCCTTATTTCCGCGTTCATCATATGTCCGCAAACGCTTGTTGACCATTCGACCCATTTGTTGCCGCCGACAAGAGCGATCTTATTGAATTTTTTGTGATGTCCGCTGGCGTATTTGAGGTCGTCCCACATGGCGCCCAGTTCGAACCCTTCAAACTCATCAGAAAGATAATAGAGGAAGTTACTTTTGTCATACTCGGAAAGGACGCTGTCAAGTTTGGGGATTATTACATCTTTATAATCCGCGTCCGTGACTTTTCCGCTCGCTTTGACGCCTACGATGTTGTCGTGGCTTTCGGGAAGGATATTTATCATCTTCACACCTCCTTAGGGTTGTACTACTGAAAGGTTTATGTGATTATTATACTCCTTAGAGCGCGGAACAGACAAGTTTTTTGAGGGAGGTGTCAGTTTGGGAGCCATTTAAGGTTAAGATTAAGATTGAGAAAATCGACTTAAATGCCAGAAAATACCTACTACTAAACCTTAACCTCAATCTTAACCTTCGTTTGTTTTTATCTCTGTTTCCAGTTCACTATTTACAATTCCATTCAAATTTCGGCCAATATCTGTTAATATAAAGCCACTATGAGAGATCTTACAAGAACGGGTATCAAGATAAATTCACGTATAGGCAAGGCAATACATGACTACGGCCTGATAGAGGAGGGTGACCGTATCCTCCTGGCTGTTTCTGGGGGGAAGGATAGCGTAACGCTTCTGCGTTTTCTGAAGATGATACAGGGGTGGTCACCGGTCAAATTTAAATTGTCAGCGGCACATATATGTACCGATTTTCAGTGCGGCGTGCGTGTCCACAAAACAGCGCTTACGGAGCTCTTTGACGAAGAAGAGCTTGAATACACTTTTCGTGACGTAAAGGTCCTGGACGAGAAAGGGAAAACTTCCTGCTTCTGGTGTTCGTGGAACAAGCGTAAAGCCCTTTTTGAGATAGCCCAGGAAACAGGATGCAATAAAGTCGCTCTGGGTCACCACAAAGATGATATCGTTGAAACACTTCTTATGAACCTGCTCTATAATGGTGAAATATCCGCGATCAATCCCAGGCAGGAACTTTTTGGCGGGAAGATAACCCTAATAAGACCTCTTTGTTACGTAGAGGAGAGGTTGGTGAAGCAGTTTGTTAAGGAAAAGGGTTATCCCGAACAGCTCCGCACATGTCCGTTCGGCAATGAGTCGAGAAGGAAGTATATAAAGGATTTTATCCGCGAGACCGAAAAGACCACTCCGAAGGTAAATATTAAAGAAAATATTTTCAGAAGTGTCACCCGCATAAAAGAGGATTATATAGATCTCAGATCTGGCGGGGAAGACTCTCCTGAAGCGACTCCTAAGGTTCTTCCATCAGAATAACCACGTAAAAAGAATATTCCCTAATTGAGGGCATCCGCCTCAATAGTCCATAAAGAACTTAAAAAGTACCCATACAAGAAATAGGGAATAGTCGACGGACCCCAGCCTGTCCGCCGTAGTCTTGACGAAGGCGGGACGATGGCCCTCCTATCATCCCGAGCGAAGTCGAGGGATCTAACACGTTGTTATTCAGGGAAGGATTCCCCTTAATGAAATATCCATGCCAATTGCTGAATACCCCCGCATTTATAACCTAAATTGTAAACTGGAAACTGTGAACAGTGCGAGATCTAGTAGCTTTTAGATCTGTGTTCAACATATGAGTGTTCTGTTTGCTGTTCACGGTTCACTACTTTTTTCATAAAAATAGGGTTGCCCCCGCAATTTTAACCAGGTTAGGTTCGACCGGGGTTTGATGTGACGTAACTACTTACCGTATAACTATTTACAAATAGTTAAGAAAAAAATAGCTATCAAGCTTTTTGTTGTGTTAACTCTACCTTTTTGTTATAATAATATATTAATAAAAAGGAGCGTTATGTTTGATCTGTGGGACAAACATAGGAACTTAGTGAAAGTAACGGTAACTCTTGTAGTTTGCCTGTTTCTTTTGAATACATCTGGGGTCGCTCAGGAAGAAGTCCAATATCTCATAAATTCCAAAAACTCTATAGTAGATACCGATGATCTTTCTCCAGAATTACGTCTTACACAGGACGCTTTCAGGGAAAGATATCTTGCCTCCGCGACCACACTCGCGCATAGAGCTACCAACGATTATATACACAAACAGATCCCTAAGGATGGTCTCGCCAGTCTTAAGACACGGGGCGACTTTGTCTGGGTAAATGATAAAGATAAGCAGACGATAACAATAGTTTCCATCCCAGATCTTTTACGTAACACCGGACAGTTCGCCCATGTAGGGCTTGGCAGAAAGAACGGTATGCCGGTCATCTATGTTGACGACGATTATTTTTATAACGAAGCGGTTGTCGAACATGACAAGGATGAGATCTCAAAATGGGAAACAAAACGCCGTGAGCTTGGCAAAGATTATGAGGGGATGCGCGAATGGATACGGGGAAGCGATGAAGCCAAAAAGCTTGCCGAAGAATATCACGCTTCTTCCCGGGATCTTGGCGAACTCTATGGGGACGTGAGAGAGAACTACCGGGATCTTCTCGATTGGGACAATATCTATGCCGCGTATCTCGCTTTCGGTCTCGATGAGGACGACAAGGACGTTAATATCGCGGCAAAGAAGGGCAAGACCAAAAGGGCGAGAAGTGAGAGAAGGCAGAAAGAACGCGAGGAAAGGAAGCTGGCGGAGAAGAAAGCCCGGACAAAAGCTTCGGACCAAAAAAAGAAGATCAAAAAAAGCCCGGAGGCCAGAAAGGTATCCTTTTATCGAAAAGTGAGTGCGGTTATCTGGTTGGGGATGGTCGTTTTTGCTGTTGTTATCGTATTTAAAATAGTTGATGTGAAGAAGAAAGAGGCCATGGTCACCCAATGGAGGGAAAACGCCAGGGTTACTCAGAGTATGGAAGCTCTACATCATCTTAATGAGGATGAGGAGGCATTTGTTCAGAAAATAGTCGAAGTTTCTAAAGATTCGGACCCCAGGGATCTAAAGGCTTCTGCCGAGGTATTTCAAAAGCTGCTGCAGTTTGCCGTAGGAAAAAATATTCGGGATCCGGAACTTCTATACAGAAAGGCATCGGGGCGCAGGGTTTTACGGGAGATGCTGCAGGGCCCGGGACCCTTAAAGGAGGTCGGTGGACACAGGACATTTCCATACGGAGACCTTGTGTACGTCAGTATGGGTGAATGGGCAGTGACCGATCATCTCGATAAAGGGTTCAAGCTGGCCACGTCGGCACTCGCCACCTGTAAAGGTGTGGTTCTTTATGATCCTGATACAAAAACAGGGGCGCTATGCCACAATGATCTGGACTGGATATTGTCGGATACGATTGATGCTATGTTTACAAAAATGGGAACTCCCTCTAATGTTAAAGTCTGGGTGACCGACAATGTTACATTAGAGGACCGCAAGGCGATCGCGGCTGTGTTGGGGAGTGATTCGTATGATTTTGCTCCCCTACCTAAAGCCTTTTTATTTAATACTCGGACTGGGAAGGTAGAGTGTTTTGAGAATAGTAAAGACATGCTAAACGGGGGACAGAGAGTATTATCGGACCTGAAAAAGAGGATAGATCTGCATAAGACCCGTACCGCTCTTATGATTGAAAAGTGTTTTATGCGATATGACAGGGGCAATCCTCAGAAACAGGTTCGGGAAGGTGTTGATGGATATGCTGATGGCAGAATAGCCGGGATCCCGGCTGAAGACTTTAAGGAGATACGGGCAGTAGGGGATAAGCGTATTCGAAGGTTTCGTAAACAATTTATGGATAATTTTATTTTTGACCCGGTAGATGACAACCAGGGAATCGTATTTTTAAGGGCTCCGGAGGGGTTTAGATACAGGTGGTCTTATCACCCCGGATATGCGCGAACTATTATTTTACGAGATGACGCGACAGAGGGGGATATTGCGAATGCCATGCAGGGTATTTTGGCGGATTCCTTCTGGCTCATAGGTATTCCGATAGAAGAATATACAGGGTTCATTGGCCAGTCAAAAATGGACCGAGGAGAATATGCTTCAAGGGGGGGGCGTACGGCATTTGGTGACGGCGAATTTTCAGAGGAAAGAAAAGTATTTATTCTTGGACAGGAACATCTGGATCCCTACATGGTGCATTTGTTCGGGAAGCTTATATGGGAGGACAAGGACGGTCTCGAGAGTGGGCCTGATTCTTGGAAGAACCGAGAATGGCGGGGAAGTCTTGATATGATACTTGGGCACGAGGATATTCATCCCTATCTAGAAGTATATAGAAATGATGTGAAGTCGATAGAACGGCTGGTCAGGGACAAGGGTAACCGGGTTACGGCATTGGGGTCGGAGAACAGTGGTAAATATGTTGCATGGCTGGAAAAAAGAGCTAAAAAGGATGAACTGAAAGAGCTTGAGGGAATACTGCGCAAGAGAGGCGTAAAGGATTTCCGAAGTAGAGCGCATGAAATAATGTTGCTAACAGAGGGTCCTGTTGCGTATATGCAGCTTACGCGGAATCCCGCGCTTAAGGGTATAAAAATTATAGGGTTAGATGACGAGAACTTAAAAAAACAGACTATGCGTGTCGTTGGCAATATGATGCGCGCTCTGGAGTTATTAAGTACGCTAACGCGTGCGAAATCCGATTTTGCCGCTTTTCACAAAAAAATTGAAGAAGTAACGGCAGAAAAGTACGGGGTGATTTCAAAAAAAGAAAAGATGGAACTTTTAGCCTGGTTCAAGAACCCGGCAGAGAGGAAATTGGTGCAGGAAATACTGGACTCTTTGCAGGAGATGGTTCGTCTGGGGGAGGAAAGGAGTGTTATTTTCGCGAAGAAAATAGCCGCGGAAAAAGGGGACGTGGTAACATGGATGGGAAAAGCGCATATAGGGGGCACCCGTAGAACGCTTACCGCGAATAAGAATCAGAAATTCAAAGTTATATCTTCTCACGGAGCGTTTATACATGCAGGCCCGCGCGGGAAAAGAAAGACTATAGAAAGGGACGGAAAGTCCCAAAAGTCCGCCCCCAAAGGTTCTCCCGCGCGTCTCTTGATGACTCTGCGTGATAACCCCGAACTTTTGGTTGTTGCATGCTCCGACACAGGTTTTACGGCTAAAGATATAACACCTCACAGACAGAAAATAGACGGCACATCATTTTCGAAGACTACCGTAAATAAGGAAATAGAAGTCCTTAAGGCTCTCGGGATATTGGTTCCCGCGGCCGATCGGTATCATTATCGTCTGTCTAACGGGATACGCGGCCCGGACTCAGGTTTCGTTAAGCGCCTTATCAACGCCGTTATCGAGATAGAACATCAGGTAGGCGAAAAAGGCGAGAAAAGACCGCTATACCGTTACAATATCCCCAAAGAAAAACGCCCTGCCGTAAAAAAACTTGTTAATAAGATCATAGATGATGAACTTCTTTTAGAGCTTCTTATCCAAGAAGAGGGTGATCTGCCGTCATGGATCGTGAATTCACTCTCTATGGTATATAGGAGCATTGATGACGAAAAACAGAAAGCGCAGCTTCTGAACATTATAAAGGAAGGGTTTGATTATGATCTACTGATGAGTCAGCTCGAGGACCTTCGCGCGCCTCCGGGTGATGAAAGATATACCGAAGAGTTTGCCAGGGCTTATCGCGCCAGAGAACTCTTTAGCATGGCCTATGATTACAGCCATGGACCCGCGATCTTCACCAAACAGGTTTTTCTTGACGCGATAGTAAAATTATTGAACAAACGGCCTTCCGCGATAAGGCTCTCAGACCTCAGCTATGACGACCTTTTGGCGCTTGCTCCGGACAGGGAAGATAATTATGAAAAGCTGCATATTACCAGAACTCATAAATATGCGCTTCTCATTGCGAAGGAACTGGGGCTGAGAAAAGAGCTTGTAGAGATGATCGGCCGGACAGCGGCTGTTCATGATATAGGAGGATTGGTAGGACCAATACAGGTAGGTGATATTGAAGCTACCATACGCCGTAGCACCGAGGTAATTAAAGAATACGGCCTTCCGACTAAAAGTTCCCCGGAGAAGTCCCTTGCGGCGCTTGACGCTCTTATTAAGGAAAGACCGGAGTTGGCAAAATACCGGCTTGGAGACGATAAAAAATTCTATTTGAGTATGGCGTACATGATCGCAGGGGCTTATGCCGCGGACGGCGCGCCAATAACCTGGGACGATCTTGAGAAGATCGCCATAGAGTTCAGTCATGAACGATTGGGCACGGACAGGCTACGACAAAACGGTATTATCCTGACACCTGCCGAAGAGTTTATTATAAACAATCATTTCTTTTACCCGTCGGATATGATGGGTATCGAAGAGAAAGCAGTTGCCGAAGGCATGACAGCCGAAGAGCTTAAACTTTTACTGGATATTCTTATATTTTGCGATATCTGGGAGAACGGCAACCACGCTACCCGGCTTAAATTACGGCGCAATATTGCATATCAGCCGTTCGTAAGGACATTCGAACTTTTTGGACAGTTTTATGGAAACACCTCTGAGATTGGCCCGGAACCGGAACAGGCTATGATGCGTCTGGTCGCGAAAAAAGATCCCGCTGTGGTCGCTCTTCTAAAAGAGCAGCGGCCCGACGATTCGACAGACGCGATCAAGGCCGGAGAATACGATGAGGTAGCTGAGCTTTTGCGAGTTTCTGAAAGAAGGAACATACTGAATGTGCCTTCCGAAGAAATACTGGATATAAGTGACGGCTATGTCAGGGACCATATAGAGAGGGTCTCCAAGATCGCGCTCAGAATGGGGAGGGAAGTCGGAATTTCAGACCAGGAGATGAACATCCTGAGAGCGGCCGTGTACGGACATGACGCAGGTCCAAGGCATACACCGGAGGATTATGCTATTCTTGAAGGCTATGGGGTAGATTTTAAAAAGTCTAAGATCATGAAGCGCGAAGAGTTTATAAAATACGCGGAAGCTAAAAAAGGCTCCGCTCTTACCGAAGCACAGTTTTTTGTGCTTGATGATATATACAGGCACGGCGAGAATTTTGTGGAATATTTAAGCAGAAGGTACGTTGTCCCGCAGGAAGTAGACCTCCTAATACGGCACCATAAGGATTCTGTGGAATATGTTGAAAAGTTTGGCAGTATGAAAAATGAAATATCCGTTCCGGCGGAGCGGCTTCGCCTTCTTCTCGAGATACTGATAACGGCAGATATGTTTGAAAACGCGAATAGCAAGCTTAAGATGCAGATGTCAGGGCAGGGGGATGTTAACTCCTTTATGCAGAGTTTTGAGGATCCGGATGTTTTCAGCATGTTATATCAAGGCAAGGGTATAACGGATATGACAGCAAGGGATATTCTTATTTCGCTTATAGTGGCAGAAGATGAAGAACTGTTAAAGGTGGTGTTTGAGGGCAGGGGCAAGAAAGGCCTTATGCCGGATGACCGCGTCTTCATAGAAGGGCAAAGAAGGCGAAAATCCGGGAGAGGCAAAGGCTCTCCCGCGGACCTTCTTGAGACAATAATGGATGATCCGCGGCTTTTTGACAAGGTGATAGGAGAAACGGGTATAACAGTTGACGGGATGACAGGGGTAAGAGGGTTTTCGCGAGGGGTTGTTCAGGAAGAGTTCAGGATACTTAAAAAATTAGGAGTTTTAGTTACTGGGCATAAGAGTCCTTTTATGCGATTTAATCATACGCTTAGAGCTATGCCTCTCGCAGACCTGAAATATACTATTAATGCCATAAAAGAGATCGAATATCAGGTGGGAAGGACTGGTGATAAGAGACCTTTGTACAGGGCGACAATTCCCAAAAGGGATATGGTGGCGGTACTGGAAATTGTAACGCGTGAGATGGGGTTTCGCCCCGAAAGAGCCGAGAGAGAGGGGGATAAAGACACTCTAGAACGATTAAGGAAAGTTGTGAGGGTGCGCGAACCTTCGGTGCGAGATACAATAACCAGCGAGGAACAGATTATAGAGATCATAAATGAGGCTGTTGTTGCGCACGGGTCAGAAATTGTGCGGGCAGGAAGCATTGAGTCAATAGTTTCTTATCGGGTGCATGATCACAAGTATATGGAGAATCCTCTGACAATAAAGATGCTCAGGAGAGCGTTTTTGGCGGTGTCGACGCTTAAGGATGACGACGGGAACCATAAGTTTTTTGGTGGCAGTTGGGTGGAGGCAAGAAAGCGAGCCGGGGTAACAGACTTGATCTCAATGCCCCCCGGATATAGGGGAGTATGGGGCTGGTCTGAAGAGAGAGTGCTTGATGCTATCAAGGCGGCGTGTACAAAACATGGAGAGAAAGCAGCCGCGGGGGGCAATGTTCAGAAAATTAAAATAGGATGGAAAAGGCGGGCGACCGGGGTGGATCCGCTATTGAAGGAGCTGAAACAGGCGTACCAGGCGGTTTTTAATTCACGTACCAAGGAGCCTGGATACAGACTGTTTGATGGTGAATGGTCGATAGCAGTACGGGCAGCTGGTTTTTCGTATACGACTAAGAAAGATCTTGAGGTTTGGTCGGAGGCCAGTATCATTGAAGTTATTAAAAAAGCTGTAGATATGCACGGGGAGTCGATTTTGTTGGGGGTTCAGGGGATTCATAAAAAATATAGTAAGGATTCAATTCCCGCTGAGCTTTCTCTTTTATATCGGGCCTGGGGGGCAAGTACGTATAAGAATTTGGGTGGCAGAGGAACACCGTCTTATTTTGATGGTACCTGGGCGGGTGCGGTCACCGCTGCGGGATATGACTATTATCGCATTAATTGTCCGAAAGGAAGTGGGGAATATATTTTGAGGAACATCAGAGATAACGAAGAGCTTTTACAAAAAGCATTGATGCCAAAGGGTATAAGAGTTTCTGCGGCCCCATCTTTTGAGAGGGGAATAAGAATGCTGGTCTCTGCCGGGATTTTTATCCCGGCCTCGGTACGTGGTAATTACAGGTTGTCCCCGATGATGCGAGGGGAGGATATAAATTATACAAAGACTATGATAAATGCCCTGATAGATATGGGGTATAATATCAAGCTCGAGTACGAGGCTCCATATGTAGATTCCAGGTTGCAATGGCGACGGGCATTGAGACAAAAGACTCTTAACAAAGCACAGCTTAAAACTATAAAACAGCTTGCTAAGACCGTAGTGCTCGAACAAATAGGATATATGCAAAAAGCTGCTATACCGGAGGGTAAGGTGTTGTGGCATCTGATAGACAAAAGTATATTGTCGGAAGGGCAGGATTATTCTTTTGCCCAAAAAATAAACAATGCTTCCAGGAGTTCCGGTTCTCCGGAACGGATCTTTATAGTCGATGGGCGTTGGCCGATCAATGAGGTTATAGCGTCCATAAAAGAAGACTGCCCCAACGCGGTTTTTGACATAGCGCTTGGCGATCGGGAGAAAATATCTGAAGTGCCCGAATTGCAAGGAGTAGAGCAGATCAGGATGCTTGTCTTTGAGACTTCCGACGGTTCCGACTATACCCATTTGGAAGCTGTTGTGCAGGCCCTTAGAGCTCTTCACCTTTCAAAGAACAGGGTAATACCTCATCTTCTCGAGATATTGTCTGTCTTGAAGGGGAGCGCGTACAAGGGGGAAGTGCCGGATATGTCGGTTCTTGATGATCCCCGTGAATTTGCGAGACAGTTCATATTTATTTTGCCGCCGGTCAAGGGCTTGCCGATCGATGATATTCCGAAACTCAACGACCATCTTCTCAAAGTGCTCATAGCCGCGTAAAGGATAGCCTATGTAGGACGCGAATTTTGAGAATTGTGAAGAGAGAATAGGAATTGCTACACCATTCTCAATTCTCCATTCCCGGACACTCTGTTTTACGCCAACTACCCCCTCATGTATAACCTAAATTGTAAACTGTAAACTGTGAACGGTGCGAGATCTAGTAGCTTTTGGAGCTGTGTTCAACATATGAGTGTTCTGTTTACTGTTTACGGTTCACTGCTCCATTTTTTCACTTTTTTACATAAAAATAGGGGGTACCCCCGTAAATATAACCAGGTTAGTTTCGACCAGGTTAAAAGCTATTCTAAGTCATTATTACAGAAAGACTTATATGAGGTTAAAAATGCAATAGTTATAACTATTTATTGACCTAACTACCTTTTTGATGGTATAATGGCGCCATATTAATTTTATTAACGCACATGTATATAAGTAGCGTATATGGAGGTACGTCGGGAAAGATGGCATCAAACAAGGTATCACAGCACATTATTACAAATGTAATAACAAATATTATTATTATTACCTTCACCCTTACAAGCATTCCTTGTCTTGAAGAGGCACACGCTCTTTCGCCGTGGGCCGGTTCACAAAGAGTGGCTGTACGCCGTGCCATGCTCGATCGCGCCATAGATAATGCCAAGGTAAGCTATGCTGAAGAAGGCGATCCTCTATTGAAGGATACGAACGGTCTTCTTCTTTCGCATGGCAAAATACTTCTTTCACCTGAACTCAAAAACGACTCCCTAAAAAAACTTAGAGTTATTTTTCATGAAGAGATCGAAGCAGTGATGCAGATCCTTGCCAGGCAGGATCGCGCCAGATACAGTCATCTTATAAATATGATCCTTTCGGACAACGCTATAGTGACTGCCTACAGGAATGCTTTTCCTTCAAAAAACACAGATATTGTTTCCGATGAAATGCTTTGCAACGATATCATCGCCAGCGCTTTCGAGCTTCTGCTTCTTTTTGAGGAGAGCGCTGTTTCATCCAAAGAAATAACAAAAGAGGAAAGAGCGTTTATCGAAATTATTCGTCCGGCGATCGACGCCAACAAGCACAGTTACTTTACCGGGATGTTCTGGGACCAGTACGCTCGCGAGCTCCACATACGTGCGGCCATAGCTAATGGCCAGAAGTTCACCCAGGCCCGGCAGGGCACTGGTGAAGTGGGTCTGGTTGTCGGCCAGGACGATGAGAGCGTGGTGCAGGCCGATGTCGCCGCCTCTTTGGCCGAGGAGGAAGCTTTAATTGAAAAGCTGAGGGAGGATCCACTGAGCTCTATCTTCGGACGTGATGCATATTTAGAGAACATGCTATTGGAGTTCCTGAGCCAAAATGGCGGAAGAGCCGCTTTTGATGAAGTAAGGGCGGCAATGGTAGAGTATCCGGAGAGGATAGTAAGGGTTGTTTTGCACGACCTTGTTAAAAACGGTCGTGTAGAGATAGAGGCGCGTCCTGGCAGGCCGGGGATATTAAATCTTCTTGCGGGAGGGGGAGGGGGAGATGTAAAAGTATCGCAGGAAAGGGAAAACAAACATCGTGATGAGATCAAGAAGAGGTTCGAGGATTATGAAGGAGAAATATACTATCCCACGCCATGCGCTGATTTTGGGTCTTTTGTGATACTCGTCGCTATGTTTCCGAAAGTCAGCAGATTCGTTTACAGGGACGGATTCTATATGGATGAAGTGTCTTACGATATACCCTCCCCGAAGGACATAAACCAGGTCTCTGCGTTTCTCGGAGAGAAGCTGGCCAGGCTTGAAAAGGGTCAGGTAGCCACGCACGAGATACTGGTGGTAGACGACAGAACACTTGATATCAAAGTGTCATTTAAAAAAGCTTTGCCTTACGCGGGTAGAACTGTCCACATCAGGTATGAAGTCGGAGATATTTTTGAGAATGACAACACGTACGGCATGGTATATGTTCGGCAGCCGGGACTTGCCGGTCAAATAAGCGCGAAACCGGCTTTCTGGGAAAAGATGAAAGCTAACACTTCTAAAAATGGTCTGATCCTTGTCAGCAGTGAGTTGACTCATTTTCCATGGTCAAGAGGCCTGGAAAGTCTCCTTGATATAAAATACGCTCCAGGAGACTGGATCACCGTTTACCGGGATCCGGCGGAGCCTTCCACGGACGAACGGGACTCCAGGGAAGGCACCTCTTCCCGTCAAGGGGCGGGAGAAGAAGATCCGGGAATTGCGCCACAAAAGGATATGCCGTACAAAAAATGGTATGTTACCGCCCGGCATCTCTATGATGAGACAGGCAAAAAGGTGGCTGTTGAACTTGCACGACGGTCTCTCGCTGATGTGTTTGCCGTGTATTTCTACATGGAATTGGATTATTACGAGGGAACCGGACGGCGTATAGTTGCTCATATTCCCGCGGCACCTTTTTATTTTTTCAGTATAGCATCGAAGAGCAAGTTCAAGCACGTCAATGTGGTCATAGGTAATGTTTTGTCGAACGCCCTTAAGTATGGAGGAACCGAAGATGTTACAGTCAGGCTCCAGCCGCGAGGAGCGGATCTTCATATAGAGATCGAAGACCACGGCAGGGGGATACCAGCAGAAGAGATAGGGCATCTGACAGAGCTGGAATATAGAGGGAGCAATGTCGGGGATAAATATGGATGTGGCGACGGGCTCGCGCTCACAAAAGAGTACTTAGAAAAGTTAAATGCCACAATGGATATCAGGTCTGAAGTCGGGAAAGGGACCATTGTATCCATAGATATTCCGGATGCGTTGGAGCGCAGCCTATTGCCGGATGCGGAGACTGTACAGCATCTTATCGCAAGGCAGGCCTCCGCCGCCGGCACTAAAGCTCGACAGGGAAATGGCGAGAACGATATTTCTTCTGAGGATAAAGGGGCAACGACCGACGGTGTTTCAAATATGGAATTATATTTGTCCGAGGTGCTTTCGGTGCAGAATGGAACGTTTATGCTGCTTGTGGAACGTTTTTCGAGAGGCGCCAAAATATCGATGAAAGAAGCGAGCTGGTTAGCCGCGTTGCTTGTATGTGATGTGGAAAAACTCACACCGCTAGATCAAATGAAGGTTGGCGAAAGGCTGGAATATCTTGAGTTCACCATTAAAATATTAGAGGATCACTTAAAAGGTAAGCCTACTTCACGAAACATCAGCCTTCAGATGATCAAACGCGCGAAACTCGCGTTTGAAAACAAAGGTGCCTTCGCGCGCCAGGGAGAAGGAGAGGAAGATCCGTCGTTTGCCGCTGATCTTTACGAGAGAACCGATGCCCAGCTCGTTTTCCCGGCCGGGTTCCGGGCCGACGATGCCAGGAGAAAAGAGCAGCTCCATGCGACTATCACAGAGCTTTATGAACTGCTGAAATATGAAAAAGAAACCGTATCTTTTCCGGGAGAACCTCTCATGCGGATAGATCTGGGATCGGATAGCGTAACTCTTTCGGATGGCGTAGTGTTGAGGGACATAGATATTTACGACAATCGCTTTTGTCCCGTATTTTTAGTGCCGGGCGAAGGACGGTATGTAAAAGTGGACTTCAATCAGAATCCGCGTTTTTACGGATTGTACAAGACTCTATTTTATCTTCTGAAGGGGAATGAGCTGGATCTTATTTTTCCTTTTGATTCTGATCCATCTCCAAAGGGCGACGGGGCGTGGGATTCGTGGCATACTGATATGGATTGGCAATTTGTTGGCCGGACAAATCCCTATCCAAATGAGATAGACCCGCTTGTGGTCGAAGCGGTAACCAAGGCCATTTTCGCCCTCGGCCTGGACGGAGATCCGGAGGGGATAACAGTGCTGGATATATTCGGTGGTTCCGGACGAATGATAGAAAAGTTGGATGGGAATATTTCAAAGAGGTTTGATGGTCTGGGGGCAGAAAAACCGGATATGAAATATTTCGTAATAGATCGTAATAAAAGCAACATTGATCACGCCCATGCGCGTTTAAGTGGACTTGATGTAACTATACTTAAGCGTGACATGACAGTTGTTGATAATATAGCCGAGGAGATAGGAAACGTGGCCCATATCGTGGTATGTGAGGGCGGCCTGACGTATCAGGTTGTAAACCGGGACGAGGCCGAACAGATCGCCGGGAGGGTCTACGACGTTCTTGTTCCCGGTGGAGTTTTTGTGGTAACCGGATATAACCCAAGTCTTTTATCCGCCCCTGATTTTGAAAAAATAGGATTCCGTGTTTTGAATAAAAGTATTCCCAAAAATACTTTGAATTATGACAAAACTGCCCAATTCTATGTTTTGATGAAGCCTTTATCTCAGGTGACGGACAAGAAAAATGCGGATGATGTTGATGAAATAAGAAGTGAGCCTATGCGGATAAACTCCGTAGAAGATATTCCGTTCGAGGACGCTGTCCAGGCGCTTGCCGCCACTGTGGAAGACGAATGCGCGGGGTATTCCGCTCATTTAAGAGGTAAGTTGACAAATGATGAGCGGTCAGGACAGAGTCTCATACTTTATGCCGATGATATGCTCGAAGGCGCGGCCATACTTGACTTGAACAGGACTTTAAAAAATACCCTCGGGAGCGGCAACATCTTCGCAGGAGGTAAGATAATCATTTTCGCGAGAGAGAAATCTAACGGTATTATACTGGAGAAGATGATCAACGACGCAGCTCCATCTGTGGAAACTCTGATGATCAGCACGGAAGAGCTTGCCCGTCGTAAGAATATTTGTGAAGGGGAAGAGGATGAGATAAAGGCGCTTGTCCAGTTCGCTAAAACAAAAGGGGCGAATGATATACTCGCCCTTATAAAGGGTCCGGTAAAAGACCTTGATACTGTTGAAAAACTTGCTCCGCTTGCGAAAAAACTGAACGTGCCTGTAGTCATCATGGAGGGAGGAGAACGGGTGGTTTACTCTTTTGCCCAGGCCATAGCGTTGGCGATCACCATGAAGCAGGACGAAGGCGCGAAAGGGTGGCTTATAGTACTCCCGCCGGTCCGCCGTATTACCGACGACATGGAATTGCAGTACCAGCAGTATCACGCGTCACGCATGGCTCGCGTGGCAGTATAATAGCAGCTAATGTAGGGCGCGAATTTTGGGAATTGTGAACTGGGAATAGGGAATTGCTTACTATTCTCAATTCTCTATTCCCAATTCCCGGACACTCTGTTTTACCAGCAGCTAAAGCTTTGTCCATGATCGCCGCTCAAATTCCTTCACAAAACCGTTAATACGGTGTAAAATACGCTACAAACCTGGTAAACATTTAATTAACAAGGAAATCATAGTGATTATTATACAAATAGGTGCTGTCGCGTTGCTTGGTGTCCTGATAGGGCTGTGCTATTATTTTGACAGGCAGGCGATGATCCTTCCGGCGAGCCTGACATTTATTGCCATCGTTGCCTATACTTTCGCGCTTACAGTGTTCCTGCAGCCGTAAATAAGCCGCATGAAAAAGTGATTTCGACAGTTTTTTCTGATAACATTTTAACGGGAAGCGAGAAGATTTGGATAACAAAAAACGCTATTTCGTGAGTCTGAAGACAAAAGCGGCGCTCATGGCGCTTATCGCGGGACTCGTTATTATTTACCTTAGCAACTTTTACTTTTCCGCAAAAGCGGAAAAGATCCTTTACCGATATAGCCTCCAGAGGATGAACGCTTTAGCGCAGCTCTTTGCCCTTAATGCCAGCCAGGGGAAACTTTTGCAGAACAGGGGAATAGCGGAACGTTTGTGTTACAGCGTCAACGAAGACCCTGATGTGTTATTCGCGCTTGTTATAGATGAGGACAAAAAAATATTTGCGGGCAATTACGCGGGGATCCCGGGAAGTTATTTTAAGCGCATAACGGAAGTCCTGAGTTCCAGCGAAAAAGATTTTTCGAAGAAGACGGCTATCCTTGAAGAGGAGACGGGCAACGGCGGAGGACTTATGATCCAGCCGATATATTCCGCGAGTATGAAAGCCACGGTAGGAAGCGGTTTTATTGAAGACCAGGGGTCTGTGAGGAAGATACTTGGATACAGCGTTATCGCGTTCAGCCTGGAAAATATCAAGACCGAGATAAGGGCTATGCGGACCAAAATAGTGGCTCTTTTATCCGTAGCCCTTGTCCTGATAATAATAGTCTTTTACGCCTTGGTAACGCTCCTTACCCGCAACCTGAGACGTCTCTTGGAAGCTGCCTCCCGCCTTGAGAAGGGCGATCTCACAGCGCGTGTTAATATCCAGTCACATGATGAGATCGAAGAACTCGCTGACGGGTTTAACAAAATGGCGGGTCAGATGGAGGACTCGAACACCGAACTTAAAGACGCGCTTGTGAAGATACAACAGTCTTCACTTGAAACCATTTACAGGCTTTCGCTTGCGGCGGAATACCGTGATTGGGATACCGGTCATCATCTTTTGCGGATGAGCCATTATGCGAAAGCTATTGCCAAAGAGATGGACCTTGAGCCAAAGTATACTGAAGCTATCCTTTATGCGTCACTCATGCACGATGTCGGGAAGATAGGCATTCCTGATAACATCCTGCGAAAACCGGGAAAACTTACGCCTCAGGAATGGGATGTGATGAAGCAGCACACGGTCATTGGGGCGCAAATATTGGAGAGGTCTGAAGCTGAATTCATAAAGATGGCAGAAGGCATAGCTTTATCACATCATGAGCGTTGGGACGGGAGCGGTTATCCGCGGGGGCTTAAAGGGGATGAGATCTCTCTCGCGGCGAGGATAGTAGCTGTTGCCGATGTTTTTGAAGCAATAACTTCCAAGAGGCCTTACAAAGAGGCTTTTTCTGTAGAGACCGCGTTCAACATAATAAAAGAAGGACGAGGGACGCATTTTGATCCAACGGTCGTCGATGCTTTCTTCGAGATCAAAGATGAGATCCTTAATATAAAGAATCGGGATTACCATCCGGAAGACCCCCGGATACACGACGAAAAATAACAGGGAGCTGTGAGATGGGATTTGTTATGTCACTTGTTTTTATATTGTTTGCGTCATGCAGCCTTTACCTGGGCCTCTTTCTTTACAGCAAGCCTGAACGGGCCATCGAGTTGCAGCAGGGTTTTTACAAAAATATAAACTGGCGCATGGAACCCATTTCTATACAGCGAGAGATAAAAAGCACCAGGTTTATGGGCGTGTTCCTTATGGTGGTAACGGTTCTTATGATCGCATATGTGTTTGTGAACGGAAGATGACAGGCAGATTTTCGGCCTGCGGGGAGTATCTATGAATAAAGAAGGATCTCTGAGCGATTGGGGCGTGAAAATGTGCCCCGTACGGAACAAACAGTGCCTGGAAGACGAGTGCGCGTGGTGGCGGGAAGAAGAAAAGGCATGTGCCGTGAAGATTATTCCGGGGATGCCGGAACACAAAGGATAATGCTATGGATATCTGGAAATACTGCAGTTGCAATGCTGCATCTATATGCCCTTTTTGCAAGATGTTGATGGTCGTCACGCTTGCAGTGTTGGCTGCGATATTTGGATACCTGGTAGGAAAAAGGAAGGGTAACAAGCCTGGATGAACCCATCATGAAGATCCTTCTGGTAATTATACTGGTTTTTTCGTTCTCAATAGCCTGTTCCGCTCAGCAGGATGATGTGCAAATGCGTATTTTTAACGTTAAACACGGGGATACGGATTCAGTATATCAGGTGCTCGACCATATGAAGAGTCCCGATGGAAAAGTCACGGCGCATACTGCTACGGGAAATATAATCGTTATTGATCATCCCGCGAATCTTCAGCAGATGACCGTTGTGATGGCGAAGGTCGATGTTCGTAAAGAACAGGTGATGATAACCGTAGTCATCGCCGATGTGGGGCGGATCTTTATCGAAAAGGGCGGCCTCACTTTAGGTCAGTCCGTTCTGACTCCGGAAAATTTTGGAAAAATCCAATATCTTCTTGAGCAAGGGGAAGATTCCCTCGTTAAGACGGAGATGTCAGTAAGGACATTGAGCGGAAAACCCGCTAGAATACAGACGGGAACCAACAAAGAGTTCGTTAATACATGGTCAGTCAAGGGCGGAGTGCTTGTGATCGTTGCCGCCGCTGAAAGATTTGCCGGAGACATGCTTGAGGTCATTCCCCGAGTCAATAGCGATGGGACAATAGAAGTAGCGATGCGGCCTGAGGTGAGCGAATTCCGAACAGACAGCGTAAAACATGAGCGATCCGCTTTTACGCGGGTTAGCGTCAAAAATGGAGAAACGATAGTCGTCGGAAGCATAGACAGTTCCGGGGAATATCGCCGCCAGTCAAAGCTTCTGCACGCGGAACCCACGATCGCGGAGAGAACGACGGTGGACAATATTGTTATGATGTTTCTTACAGTGGATATATTATAGGCACGGGTTTAGGTGAAAAAATGAAAATAAAGATTCTTGTATTTTTGAGTCTCTGTATTATGCTCACGGGGTGTTCGAGTCCGCGCGCAGGACAGAGCTATATGGTTGAAAACATCAAGGAAACTCATTTGAAGGGCCTTACGGACGCGCAGGCTCTGGAGATGTTCCGTCGCATATATGAAACGCCTGTGGATGATCCGATAGACCAGTCTGCCAAAGATATAACAATAACTGCTTTTCTGAACGCTTTTCGATCCATGCGCTCGCCAGAAATACGTTCATCGGACGTCTTAAAGATAAAGCACAAGAGGGTAGATCTGCGCAAATGGAATGAGCAGGATCTTACGAATACCTACCAGGGTCTTGACGCGCGATTGCGCCGGGTAAAGAAAAAAGTATCTGATCCCGGAGCTGACGACGAAAAAAGCCTTTACTGGTCCGTCCAGGACTTCTCCAGCGCGCCCGCGCTTCCGGAAGATGTTTCTGAAAAAGAAAAAGAGAATACTCCATTGACCATTATCCGGCTGACCGCTATGTATTCGGTAGGTGATGAGCTCAGTCAGAGGGGCGAGACGGCTAAAGGGTGGTCTGTATTTAAAAGTTCGCTGGGGTTGGCAACAAGCATAGCGGCGAGAGCGGCCATGCTCCTGGCGGGTTTTATTCTATAGGGCTAATCCTCCCGGAGATTCCGGTACATGAACTCGTCTTCCATCGGATCTTCAGGATACCACGGATCATCATCGAAAAAGGGCGGAGGAACAGACTCTTCGAAAAGCTGGTTCTGGGTTTTTGGCGGAACGGTGTTGACCAGCGCGTTTCCGCCGTCCACATCGTTGTCGAACTGCTTGAGTGCCGCTTCTCTCTCTACATCCTCATCCGAGTGAACGTTTCCGCAAAAGAACATCAAGCTGAAGATAAAAATAAAAATTTTACACTTAGTCATATTTATTATGTGCGGGTTATTTGAGTTTCTCGCTGACCAGGTCGGCGATTTTTTGAGCCAGCGCTTTCGTCTCGTTTTCTGTCGGCCCTTCCACCATGACACGGCACATGTTCTGAGTCCCTGAGTAGCGGACCAGTATGCGCCCTTTGTCGGCGAGTTCTTTTTCCGCGGCCAGAATGGCGTTTTTGATCTCAGGAATTCCGTCAAGTTCGGGTTTTTCTTTCACGTCCACGTTTACTATTATCTGCGGATAGGTCTCCATGCAGCTCCCCAGAGATGAGAGTGATCTACCCTCATCTTTCATTACAGCCAATATCTGAAGCGCCGTAAGCATCCCGTCTCCGGAATTATGTTTATCAAGAAAAATGATATGACCGGAATCTTCTCCGCCAAGCACCGCGCCGTTCTTTACCATCTCTTCACGCACGTATCTGTCACCGACTTTTGCCTGTATGTTAGTTATTCCCATTTGATTAAAAGCCTTCGATAATCCAAGATTGCTCATCACAGTTGAAACGACCAGGTCGTTATCCAGCTCGCCTTTTTTCTTCATATGATTCGCGCAGATCGCCAGCATCTTATCGCCTGTCAGCACCATTCCTATTTCATCGACGGCTATAAGCCTGTCTCCGTCTCCGTCAAAAGCGAAGCCGACGTCCGCTTTTTCTCTTACGACCGTCTCAGCCAGTTCTTCGGGGTGGAGAGCGCCGCAATTATGATTGATGTTCATTCCGTCGGGGGAAGTGTTTATGGCTATGGTTTTAGCCCGCATCTCAGTAAAAAGGGTGGGTGCTACGCGATATGTAGCTCCATTAGCGCAGTCGAGGACTACCTTGAGGCCTTCCAGGTTCTCGTGCCTTGGGAAGGTATGTTTTAAAAATACTATATACCTCCCGCGGGCGTCTTCTTCTTTCAGGACTTTTCCTATTTTTTCCGGAGGGCATAAGAGATCCTTCAGTTTTCCCGAAAAGACAAGGTCCTCGATCTCTTCTTCTTTTTTATCGGTAAGTTTGCCTTCCTCGGCAAAAAAGATCTTGATGCCGTTATCCTCGAAAGGGTTGTGGGAAGCCGAGATGACTATCCCGCATTCGGCGTCCATGTTCTCTGTGATAAAATCTATTCCGGGAGTGGGCATAGGGCCTACAAGGATAACGTCAGCTCCCATAGAAGTAAGACCCGAAACGAGCGCGCTTTCGAGCATGTACCCGGAAAGTCTGGTATCTTTGCCAACTACTACTCGGGTGTGCCTGCCGGGCTTCCGCGCGAGGTGGGCAACGGCCTGTCCGACCTTAAGCGCTATCTCGGAAGTCATGGGTTCCTGATTAGTAATACCTCTAACACCGTCGGTCCCGAACAACTTACCCATTTATCAGCTCCTTTTTTGCAGATCCTGTTGCTGTCTTAATTTTATTATTGTGTTCGCCGGGTGATATCCGCCAACCGTAGAATTCGGATATACAAGTACATTCCGTGAAAGAAGAGTCCCCGGACTTGTTACGGAATTGCAGCCCATCTCAACACCATCGCCAAGAATAGCGCCAAACTTTTTCAAACCCGTTTCGTATCTTTTTCCGTCCACCTTCAAAACTACCTGTTCATTTAATATTTTCAGATTGGCGAGCTTTGTTCCGGCGCCCAGATTCACTTTTCCGAGGATGCTGTCACCTATGTACGCGAAATGTCCCGCCTTGCTTCCGGCGAGCAGGACAGAGGACTTTACTTCTGTAGCGTGCCCTATGACACAACCCGGCCCTGTAATGACATCACCGCGGATATACGCTCCCTGGCGCACCTCGGTATTGTCTCCTATTATCGCGGGGCCCTTGATCATGGCTCCCGACTCTATTATGGATCCTCTGCCGAGCTGGATGCCCTCATCCATAAGAACGGCGCCGGCATATATTACTGACGCTCCGTCAAGCTCTTTATCATTCACCGTCACTCGCAGTTGTCCCTTTGAAGCCGCTCCGCTTGCGGTAAATTTACCTTCGACCAGGGCGCCTTTATGAATCACCGCTGTGGTCACAAGGGGAGAACCGCAGGTAAGAATAGGGGGAATATTAGGAACGATAACCTTGCCTATATAGGATTTAAGTAAGGAAAGAGCCTCCCATACGTTCTCTACTCCATCGAAAAGCTTGTTGAATGGTGTTTTATCGAGATCAAAAAAATCTTCTGGGCTTAACATAATCTCCTCTTGGTAGTTTTGTTACCGAAGTATATTAAAACACAACTTTGGGTTTGTTGCAATGAGTTCTGCGCCCGGCGGCATGGAATAAAGGTTTTTTGTATTTATTGTTGCTCTTAGACGCGTTAAAGGGGTATAATATCACTAATCGGTGATAATTATCTTTTTAAACAAGGGGGAAACATGAAAAAAGCATTAACTATCCTTATCGTCTTTGCGCTGGTAATGAGCTGCGCGATAGCCTTCGCGGCTGAAGACACATCCACCACTACCACAGGTCAAGGTGGCTTTTTCAACGACGCGGCAGATCTGTTCAGAGTACAGATAGCGGACACGCCGAACCAGAAATCCAAGACCAACAGGATCTTTGAACAGACTCCTGGTCGCGGAAACAAAACAAAATAAGTCAAAATAGCGGGAACAAGCAGTTCCCGCGAAAAGGCCTGTCCCCGAAAGGGGCAGGCTTTTTTTGTATCCTTCAGCGGCTTGAATTCTGTAAGATGTAGTGTATATTTACTGTTGGTCTATCTATATGCTTTGAAGGTTGTGGTTTACATAAGGGAGAAACAATGAAGAGAACAACAGCTATTATTTTGACGATGTGCATCATGGCCGCTTTTGTTACCGCCGGTTGTGGCGCCCAAAAAGCCGGCTCAAGTACGGCCGCCATTGATTATTCCAAAACACTGGCGACAGTTCAGGAAAAGACAACATACTTGGTAGGGCAGGCTAAATCATTCTACAATTCAAAAGATTTTCAGGGATCAGTCGATATCGCGCAGTACGTTCTTAGGTATCTTGATAAGGATTCAGCTGCGGCCAAATCACTTCTCCAGAAAGCTCAGGAAGGATTGACGGCACAGCTTAAGCAAAAAGCGGAAGAAGTGAAAAAAGGTTTTGCGGGATTCGGACAGTAAATAGATAGAGCAGGTTCATGAAATAAGGAGGGTCATATGAAAAAGGTTTTAGCAATTATTCTGGTTCTGGCTATCGCACTTAGCTGTACGCCCGCGTTCGCCGCTTCAAAAGGGATGAAGGGCCCCAGCGCATCCGCGCTCGCTAATGCCAGCGACAGATCGGCAGTAGATAAAGTGGGTGACTGGATCGCCACAAGGGGAAAAACGTCTAACGAGGCACAGAAGGTGATAGCTGAAAGACAGACCAAGAGAATGGCGAAAAAAGCGGAAAAAGAAGCCAGAAAAAAAGCCAAACAGGCTGAGAAGCAGGCAAAGAAAACTTCTAAGGACATGAAGGGCAAGTTCGGCAAGAAATAGTTATTATTTTTACAAATCGCAGTAAAAACGAAAGGAGCTCAGAATGGGGACAATTTTAGGTCTTTTAATTCTCGTGCTTGACATCATCGCGATAGTGGATTGTGTAAAGAGTGACTGGGAAACAGGGAAAAAGGTTCTCTGGATAGTCCTGATCCTCGTACTGCCGCTCGTCGGTATGATACTGTATTTTCTCCTGGGAAAAAAGAAGTAAGCAATTTCCGGCAGAAAAACGATATAAAAGGGCGTTCTCGAAAGGGAACGTCCTTTCTTTGTCTCCCCACGATACCAGCGAAGAAGTTTAAGGTTCAGGTTAAATCGTCATCCCCGAATGCGACCGAGGGGCATAGGTCCCCGAGGAAGTGCCGAATGCCACAGGGCTTCGGCCTCTGAGCGGGGATCCAACAAAAACATTATTTATATTTCATTCCCGCTTCCGCGGGAATGACGTCTTTCCATCATCCATTCCCAATTCGCTATTCCCACCTTTACCTTAACCTGTATTACATGTAAAATGCATGTATGGACAGGAAGATCATAAGCGTTAGCAGGAGAACCGATATTCCCGCGTTCTATTCCGAATGGTTCATGAACCGTGTGAGGGAAGGGTATTGCACGGTCGTTAACCCCTATAATGCCGCTCAGATCTCACGTGTAAGTCTTGCTCCCGAAGATGTGGAGATCTTTGTGTTCTGGACAAGAAATGCCGCTCCGCTGATGGAAAACCTGGAAGAGCTCGACAAGAGAGGTTATAAGTACTATTTCCTCTATACTGTCCTTGGGTACCCGAAAGAGATCGACCCCTTTTGTCCCACGCTTTCTGAGGTAACAGAGACATTCATTGCACTCAGCAGGATGATCGGAAAAGAAAAAATGGTATGGCGGTACGATCCTGTGTTGCTTTCCAACAGGACCACACTCAAATGGCATAAAGAACAGTTTTCCCGTATCTCTGAACTTCTTTTAGGTACATTTGAAAAATGCGTATTCAGCATTATTGATCCTTATCGCAAAACGACGTCGAGGATCAGCAGAGAAACATCGCGGTCCTTTGAACTTCAGGAAGACGTGTTCGAACCCGAGGCATACCTGCCGCTTGTCTCATTCATGTCAGAAACAGCAAAGAGGGTGGGTTTTCAACTTTCATCCTGCGCCGAAGATATGGATCTCTCGGAATATGGCGTCTCCCACGGTAAATGCATAGACGGTGATCTCATCTCCCGGATCACGGGACATCCTGTCTTCGGAAAAAAGGACCCGAACCAGCGTAAAAACTGTAATTGTGTCGTTTCCAAGGACATCGGTGTGAACAATACATGCATTTACGGCTGCAAATACTGTTACGCGACCAGATCTCAGGAAAAGGCTGGAGAGAACTTCAAAAAACATGATCCCGAATCGATATCTCTGCTCTAACGCGACACGATGTTGTCGCTTGTTTATGATAAGATGGAAAATAGAAGTGTGTTGATAGTTCGTAGTTTATAGTTTGTTGATCCAGACAATGAACTATAAACAAAAAATAATGAACACGTTATTCAGATCCAACCTGGCAGAAACTAACCTGGTTAAGGCTTTATGAAAGAGTTAGGGTTAGTTCCTGGTATGCGCCCGGTAACCGTGTAGAAACTAACCAGGTTATAAATGCGGGGGTAGTGAATTTCACAATAGCCTGAATTCTTGCGCTATTGACCAGCAAAGGGTTATAATACCTATCAATGAAAAAAATTAAAAGCATACAAAGTATCAATCCTATATTATTCCAACTGAAGAATATATGCGCGAAATATCCCCGCGATGAGAAGATTTTGATAACACCTGATTACCGCGTAGCCCAGCAGGTCCTACAGGCGCTTGCCAGAAGCGGAACACCCTGGATGAATTTTCAACTCGCCGCGGCTTCTGCTCTGGCGCATGACGCGGCAGAAGAAGCGATAATCTCAGGCAACCTGCAACAAATATCCGGTCCGGGAATACTTACCGTAATTGATGATATTTTCAACGATCTGGCAGATAAGGGAAAACTTAAATATTTCGAAAAACACCAGACCAATATAGGGATAATACATGCTCTTACCAGCGTTGTTATGGAACTCCGAACAAAGGGAATACATCCAATAAATATAAAGGGTAAAGACCTGACAAATAAGGATAAAGCATATGATGTAAAGCTTATTTTGTCGGAGTATGAGCGTGTACTGAAGGCGAAGGGGCTTATAGACAAGGCGGAGCTTACCGCTCTGGCCATAGGTGCACTTGAAAAATCTCCGCCCGCGCGAGGGAAGAAGTATGTTATTTTCTCCCGCTACTACATGAGCGGTCTTGAGCGGGACTTTATAGAAAAACTAACAGGCAAAGATCTTTTGATCATAGATGACGGGCCCGTGTTCGGTCTGCCGGCACCTAAGGGATTTTGGGAGACCGGAACGTCCGCTAAAAAGATAAATAGTTCATCCGATATCGAACGGTTGAGCTGGGCATATGCCTGTGGTGAAGCTCCAAAGATAAGGAAAGACGGTACTCTTGATCTTTTTTCTGCCATAGGTTTTCGTAATGAGATACGGGAAATATTCAGGCGGGTAGCCCAAGATGACACCCCTGTGGATAAAGTAGAGATAGTGTATACCGATCCGGCGACATATATAAGGGAGATCTTTTCTTTCTGCGAAAAACTAGGGATACCGGCTACTTTTGCCGAAGGTATTCCCGGCAACACAAGAAGTCCCTTCAGGGCAATATCAGGTTTTCTTCTTTGGATCAAACACGATTTCGCGGAATGTTATCTGCGCAGGATATTTGAGTCTGAGGACATGGATCTTTCGTCTTTGGGTGGAAAAAATATCCCGGACAGTCCGACTCTGGGACACATGTTGAGGATATCCGGTGTTGGCTGGGGAAGGGAAAGATATTCCTACATACTGGCAAAAAAACAACAGGAGTACGCGAAGAGAGCCAAAAAACCTTCTTATGATGACAAGGCCGAACTGGCAGACGCTAACGCGAAAAAAGCTGACAATTTTGATCTGTTAAAAACCCTTTGCGCGGATATCATAGAAATGGTCCCAAAAATAGATTCTTCCGGCAAAATAGATCTTTTGGGTCTCACTAGAGGGTGTATACGATTTCTTAATAACTATGCTCAGGGCTCTCTGGGGTTGGATGCGTCTTTTATAAAAGACGCCGTAGTTCGTCTCGAAATGATAGGACGATTCGCCTCGGGGTCGATGGATGTAGAAGAGGCCACTGAAAAACTTCTGGGTACTATTGCGACTATAAAGGTCGGAGCTTCCGGCCCCCGCCCTGGAAGCGTACATGTCTCTTACTACAAACAGGGCGGCCGGTCCGGCCGGCAGCACACATTTGTCACCGGACTTGATGAAAGTCGTTTTCCAGGGAGAGGGCTGCAGGACCCGGTTCTTCTTGACTCTGAAAGAGTCGTTATCAGCGGCGATATGGAGGTGTCCGCGGATAAAGTGAGAAAAAACGTTTACGACATGGCAAGCATGTTATCCGGTCTCAGGGGCGCTGTCACAGCAAGCTTTTCATGTTTCAACGTAAGTGAAGAGCGTAACGTATTTCCATCATCTGTCATGCTTCAGCTTTATCGGATCAAGGAGGGAAACCCCGCTTCCGATTATGAGGACCTGCTTAAGTCACTTGAACCTGCCGCCGCTACCGTATCGCCTGATGAAGGATCCATTCCTCTGGATGTTACTGAATGGTGGGTAGACAGGCTTTCTGATAATGGCGTTTTAAGTGACGGAACTGAAAGCATCTGTGGTATCTATCCGGGGGTAAAACACGGTCTTGCGGCGGAGAGGGCCAGGGACAGTGAAGAATTTACCGAATATGACGGAAAGGTCTCACCTCAGGGGGAAGAACTCGATCCGCGTGACGATAAAGAAAAGGTTCTTTCCTGCTCAAGGCTCGAAGCCGCGGCGACATGTCCGTACAAGTATTTTCTCGCCAACGTGCTCGGGGTGGCTAAGCCCGAAGAAACGGTCAAGGACCCCGCTTTATGGCTGAATGCGAAGGAGAAGGGAAGCCTTCTCCATGAGGTATTCGAAAATTTTACTAAAGAAATACGTACTGCCAAGGGGGTGCCGACTCTCTCACAGCAGAGAAAGGTACTTGGAAAAATACTAAAAAATGTCATAGAAAAATATAAAAAGATGGTGCCTCCTCCGAGCGATGTTGTTTTTGAGGGTGAGTGTGTACAGCTTGAGAGGGATACCGATATATTCCTCAGGCTTAATGAACAGCTTAAGACAAAAGCAGTCCATGAAGAACTTGCCTTCGGCACAGGGGACGCGGACCCGGTAAAAGTATCACTTGGTAACGGGAAAAACATCTATCTTAGAGGGTTTATTGACCGGGTAGACCGCGCAGGCAAACATGAATATCATGTGTGGGATTACAAGACCGGCAGTGCGGGGAAGTATGAACGACGGCAGTATGTAGATAAAGGCAAACAGCTGCAGCATGCTCTTTACGCGGACGCCGCCGAGACCATGCTGATCAGAAGTGGCGAGGACCCGTTGCCAAAAGTAACGCGTTCTGGATATCTTCTGCCTTCGGAAAAAGGGGCGGGAGATGGAAAGGGCGGTGTGTTCAGCCACGACCCGTCAAAAAAGAAAGAGTGGCAGGGCGCTCTTAACACGCTACTTGAAATATTGTCTTCCGGAGGATTTCTTATGCCCGCTAAAGTCAACTGTTCATTTTGCGATTATGCGGTTATTTGCGGTGATAAAAAGACCCATGAAAGATCGAAGACAAAGGAAAAAAGCGATAATATCTGCATAAAGCTATGGGGGGAGCTTCAAAATTATGCCTAAAGTGAAGCCGCCGGACCAGAAAAACAGGGAAAGAATAGCAAAAAAGCTTAATAAAAGCTTTTTTGTCGAAGCCGGTGCCGGATCTGGAAAAACGCGCAGTCTTATCGATCGCATGGCGGGCCTTATTTCTGAAGGAGAAGCGAAGGTAGATAACATCGCGGCCGTTACTTTTACACGCAAGGCCGCCGCGGAACTGCGCGAAAGGTTCCAGATACGTCTTGAAAACATTTTCTCAGGAACAGATGTTTCTTCCATGGGAAAAGATAGGGTGAACGAAGCGCTTGCTCACCTTGACAGGGCATTTATCGGTACGATCCATGCTTTCTGCGCGAAACTCCTCCGAGAAAGATCGGTCGAAGCGAGTATTGACCCCGGATTCCAGGAAATACAGGAACAGGATAACATCGTTTACGCGCTCCGGGTGTGGAACGAATATTTGGAAAACGAGAGTATAAAGGGTAATAAAATGATATCCTGGATGAGGGAGAACGGGGTAGACACGCAAGAGCTTCATAGCGTTTTTCTCAAGAGGTCCGAGTATACCGATGTCATTCCGGTAGTTGACGATGTTTCTAAACCCGATCTAAAAAAGGATAAGGAAACCATAAAGAGATTCCTTACTTCCCTCAGAAAACACATGCCTACAGATGAACCGGCGGTCGGATGGGATGAGACACAGTCCGTTGTGGTCAGGTCCCTGCGGCTTATAGATATTGGGTACTTGAAGGAGGACCGTAAATTTATCCACCTACTGCGGTTTCTTTTAAAAAAACACGGGTTCACACAACGCAAGTGGAAAGACTACACAACAAGAGACCCGAAAGACATTAAGGCTGATTTTATAGAGTTCCAGGAAACTGCAGTCGCTGGCGCACTGAGAAAATGGGGAGAATATCTCCATAAACCGCTGATGGAATTCGTAGAGGGCGGTGTTGGTGAGTACAAAAAGTGGCGCGAAGAACGGTCTCTACTGAATTTTCAGGACCTCCTTACTCTTACAGCAGGTCTTCTACGCAAGAGCCGTGAAGCCCGAAAATATTTTAAAGCAAATATCACGCATCTTCTTGTAGATGAGTTTCAGGATACCGATCCGATACAGGCTGAGATCATACTCCTTCTTACAGGAAAGAGCGACACCGAGGATGATTGGCGTAAGGTCAGCCCCCGGCCGGGGTCACTTTTTGTGGTAGGAGACCCGAAACAGAGTATTTACAGGTTTAGGAGAGCCGATATAGATATCTACAACCTTGTGAAGAATATCTTCAAAAAGAACGGTGACGGTATCCTTGAGCTTACGGCAAACTTTCGGTCGCTGCAGCAGATAGGAGACATCACGGATTCCTCATTTAAGAGTATCTTCCCCGAAGAGGACAGCAAGCACCAGGCAAAATTCGCGCCTCTTAACACCGCAAGAGACGTGGATAAAAAATTCGACAGCGGTATCTACAAAAACCCTATACATAAGATAACACGCAACAAGATAGATCTTATTGCCGTACAGGACGCGCACGACATCGCTCAATGGATCAATGCGGCTCTTCAAGGGGATATAAAATTACAGCGCACAGAAGATGAGCTCAGGGCAGGGCTTACCCCCAGGCCTGTTCCCGAAGATTTTATGATAATAACAAAAACAAAAAAACGCCTGCCGTGTTATGCCGCGGCTCTGGAGAAACTTGGCATCCCATATGAGGTCACCGGCGGCGAGAGTTTCAACGTATCCGAAGAGCTTAAAGAAATACACAAGCTCCTGAAATGTGTTAGTGAACCCTGTGATCCGGTGATCCTTATCGCTGTATTGCGCGGGCCGCTTTTTGGGGTAAGTGACGACGAACTATATAAGTTCATGCTCTCCGGCGGGGAGTTCTCTTACATCAAGGACCTGCCTGACGGATGTAAGGCAATTTGTAACGCATACAAGCTTCTCAGAGAGATGCGCGTTATTTCCCTGTCTGGATCAGCGTTTATCGCTGTGGAAAAAATAGTCGAGTTGGTAGGGATAGTACCACTGGCGGCGTCCAAAGAGATGGGATCCACTAAAGCGGGGAATATACTCAAAGCTCTCGAACTCTTGCGGGAGCCGCAGCCGGGACAGGCTGGGAGCTTTGCGGATCTTGCCGATACTCTTGGAACGTTCCTTGAAACAAAAGGCAAAGAAGAAATGAGCCTGTTTCCCGGCGCTACTAATGCCGTAAGGATAATGAACCTTCATAAGGCAAAAGGGCTTGAAGCACCCGTTGTTTTTCTGGCGGATCCTACGGGAGAACCCAATGAGCATGATCCGGTGATCCATATAAGCCGTACGGGCAGGGATTCCAAGGGGTATTTCGCTATCGCGTGTCCAAAAAGTCCCTTTTCTTCAGTGTTGAGATCGTTCGCGATCCCCCTGGAATGGAAAAAACAGGTAGAGGAAGAAAAAAAATATGAAAGAGCCGAAAGAAAACGCCTTGAATATGTGGCAGTTACCCGCGCCAGGAACATCCTTTGCATAAGTGAGTATTTCCCGGATAAAACAAGAGCCTCTCAAGCCTGGGACTGTGTCAACGGTTTTGCCGAAAGCGTTACGAATATTACCAGTGACCCGGTTCCCTCGAAGAAAAAAAACACTTTTGCTATAAAGAAAAATGACTGGGAAAAGGAAAATCTTAAGATCAAAGAGATGGTCGACCGTATTAACGAAAGTTCCTATGTGCTCACTAGTGTTACCCGTCAGGCAAAAGGTAACGCGACTTTTGAAGGGGGGGGCGGCGGAAGCGGCAGAGGCTGGGGCAATGTGGTCCATAAAGCTCTCGAAGCCTGCGGTCGCGGTAAACGCGACAAGCTGGAACTCCTCGCCGTGAACTGGATGGAAGAGGAAGACATCCGGGAAAAGGATATATTCCGGCTCCTGCGTCTTGTGGACAGTATAATGGAAAGTGATCTCTGGAAACGTCTTCTTGATTCAAAAGAAAAATACTTTGAAATGCCGTTCTCTCTCGCGGAAGGTGACACGGTACTCGCGGGTGCGATCGACCTCGTATTTAAAGAAGACGGGGGGTGGGTCATAGTAGATTACAAGACAGACAATTATGAAAAAGACCCCGGTCGCAAAAAAGCCTATGAAAAACAGCTCGCCATCTATGCCGAACATTGGGAAAACATAACCGGCGAACCTGTCAAAGATAAATTACTCCGCCACGTAACCTGACCACGTTGAAAATAAAAAATCAAAATCGTCATCCCCGCATGCGACCGAGGGGCAAAGGCCCCGAGGAAGTGTCGAATGCCAGAGGGCTTCGACCTCTTAGCGGGGATCCAATGATAATATGACTTTTATGTGATCCCGGATATTCGCCTTCCTCCTTCCTCCTTCGCCAAGCTGTTCAGGTTTTATCTGGCTACGGCGGACTTTGTCGCTAAAGCTATAGCGGACAGGGCGACGAATTCCGAGATGACGTTCGTTCTGTCCCAATATCCCGATAACCCAGTCCCTGATGTCCAGATAACCTGGTTTCCTGGTTTAGTCAGTTGTTTTGGGTGTAGCAGCTGGTATGGTCTGTAGTTAAAGGGGCTGGTCTAGACCAAAAAAACAAACTGGAGCTCATACCAGTTTTCAAAACTAACCCAATAACTGCACTGTTTTCGTTAATTGTTGATCGGTTGCGTCTTTGGAATCGTCAAAGGGGTTGCGGTGGCGGAAACCGCCACCCTTTAACGCCAGACGATTCGATAGCCGTAACCCTACAACGTAATCCGAGTTCGTCCCTGATATCCCGATATCCTAGTCCCTGATTCCCAGATCTCCGGATGTCCTGTTCCTACGAGCATCTCTTGTCCGCCGTAGCCTTGGCGAAGGAGGAAGAATTCAGCATCTAGAATCTAGATCTGACCACAGACGACAGATCACTTGTCAGGTTAAGATTGAGATTAAGAGCGTTTGGAACTTGCCCGATACTGGTACCGAGTATCGAGTACCGGGTATCGGGTTTCTCTGTACCCGGTACTATTCTCGATTCTCTGATCCGTTCCCAGTTCACTGTTTACAGTTCACTGTTTCCCACTTCTTATTGACATTTTCCCCGTCATGTATAAGAATAACCATAATAGTATAAATATGCATCCCTACAAAAGACGAGGTGCCCAATGAAAAAGACCGTTCTGATCGTTTTAACTCTCGCATCAACAAGCCTCCTATTAACAGGCTGTCAACAAATAACCAACTACAGCAGTATTGAGAACAGTGTACCCACGCTTAGCGCGCAGGGCACTGGCAAAATAGAGACCACTCCTGATGAGGCAATAGCTCAGTTTGGCGTAACAAGTGATAGCAAAAGCCTTTCTAAAGCATACAAAGACAATACCGAAAAGATGAACGCTGTTATCTCCGCGGTCAAGACTATGGGTGTAGAGGCAAGAGATATCCAGACCTCTTCATATCAGGTGATGCCGCTTTATCCTAGAGATGAGAACGGCCGGCAGATACCCGGGAAACCGTCAGGGTTCAAGGTTCGCCAGCAGCTTACCGTGAAAATACGTGATATCGGGAAAACCGGTGATGTTATCGACAAGGTCATTGCCAGCGGTTCGAATACGTTTAATAACCTGAGTTTCGATTCAAGTAAGATAGAAGACCTTAAAAAAGAGGCTAAATCCAAAGCGGCGAAAGACGCGAGGGAGCAGGCTGAGTTCCTGGCAAAAAACATTGGCGTGAAGATCGGCAAAGTGCTTAAGGTAAATGCTTCTTCCATTCAACCGTATTATGCCAGGAATGTTATGGCTTTTGAGTCGGCAAAGGCAAGGTCTCCTCAGATAGAAGCCGGGTCGATGGAAGTGTCAGCTAATTGTAACGTTGTTTTTGAAATAATACAGGATTAACGTTAAGATACGGGAGGTTCTAATGCGTATTTGTCCGCAATGCGGTGAAATGTCCGATAAATGGAGGCTCTGTGGAAAATGTGGTATACGGCTTGAAGATTACAGGCCTGATCGCAAGAGCGGAAAAGCGTCGCCGCCGAAAACAGAGGTGAAACCAGCGCCGGCGCCCGAACCGATGGATGACAGGCTGTCCTTGGTAGACAAGCCTCATCTTGCAAAAATATCGGCAGAGGATCCCCCTGTGCAAGAAGAACCATTTTCCGAACAACCTGCTCCCGAGGCTCCACTCGCTCCTCCGGCACCAGAGATGCCGAAGGAAAAACCATATATAAAGGAAAGAACTTTTCACCAGCCCCCGACGGGTACCCCGTTTGCAGGGGAAAGAAGTTTTGCGAGTTCCCCGGCACCGGGCGAGAAGGAGACGTCCATCCGGGGAAGTTCCGAGGGAACGATAAAAGTGCACATGCAGCTCAGCCTGGGAACACTTATCAAGACCATAGCGGTTGTCCTGATGGCTATAGGCGCATTTTTTATTTTACTTTCCCTGGCTATGCTGATCCAGCAGAAAATATACCAGGTAAGTGGGACACATCACCTGGGAGCATTCTTTAAAAATCACCACGGACTTGCCGGCATAAATGATATGCTCGCTCTTTTGATGCGAGGGCACTTATCGGCAGCCGTCTGGTGGGGCATAGTCCTTGCCGGAGGCGGATATATGCTTTTTGGCCTTAAACAAGCCGCACGGTGGCTCTTTATAATGTGTTCTGTTCTAAGGCTGGTACATCTGGCCGCGTATTTCTATCTGCCTGTGTTTTTCAGTACAGTCTTATATGGCTACGCGAAGCATCCCTATTTTGACGCCGGTGCCAAGATCTCGGCGATAGTGTTCACGTTCATCTACTCGGGGTTTATTTATTTGTTGACCCGACCCGCGATAGTCGCGCAGTTTGAGGGGGCTAATGATACTGATTAATGTGGGGGCGAAATGTCTGAGATGATAAAAATAGAAAAAATGGTTCTGGACCCGGTCTTGCCATTGTCTGTAATAGGCAGCAAAACGGACGGGCAGGTCAATTTTATGGCGGCATCCTGGTTTACCCGGCTGGAAGTCGATCCATACCTTTTCGGCGTATCCGTACAGCAAAAACATTTCACCTACAAGGCCATAATGAACACCCGGGCGTTCTCCATCAATATTCCCGCGGATACAATGGTACAGCAGGCGGACGCCGTAGGACAGTTGTCAGGGAACGACTACGACAAGAGCGAGACTTTTGAAGCGTTCTATGGCGACAATGAGAACGCGCCTATGGCAAAAGGTAGTGTGGTCTCGATGGAATGTGAACTGGTCAATATAGTAGATATCACTAAACGTGACGCAGAGCATCCCAACGCGCACACTTTGTTTATAGGGGAAGTTAAGAACGTATGGGCAAATGAAGAAGCCCTCGATGAAAACGGATTAAACACCGGGAAGATCTCACCGGTCCTGTGGACCTGGTCTCCGATGAACTACTGGACACTAGGAGAGAAGACAGGACGAGCATGGGATCCGGAAAACCAGAAACTTATCAAAAAAAAGAAATAGCAGGAGGGGAAATGGGAAATAAGAGGGAGGAGCTTCTTAACGAGGCCATTAAGGCGGAATCAAATATGGCACAGCTTTACAGGGTTTACCAGGAGATCTTTACCGAGGACGCTGAGTTCTGGGGGCAGCTTGTGGAGGAAGAAAAACAGCATGCTTCGATCATCGATATCGGCAGGAATGTCCTCACTGAAGATGACCTGTCGAAGACCTTTCTCTATAACAACCTTGAAGAGTTGAAAGCGGCCAATAAACTCGTAACTGACATGTCCGTTATGTACAAGGAAGATCCTCCTTCGAGGGAAGACGCGTATCATCGGGCGATAGAACTTGAGGAAAGGTTTTTCGAGTCCTTCTACCAGGACGCGATAACAGGCGAACCCGGGTCTGAAGAGAAAAAGATCATACAAAAACTTAACAGTGACAGCAAAGATCACGCGGCAAGAATAAGGGCGCTGCTGGGATAACAACAAGCCCTACAGGATCTTTAAGAAAGGAGCTATTATGAAACATTCAACAGAAGAAAAAAAGTATGAAGCACTAAGTCCGTTCGAACTCAAGAACAAGCTTATAGCTATGTCCCAAACGCATCACGAGAAAATGATGCTTAACGCGGGTAGGGGAAACCCCAACTGGGTAGCTATCGCGCCGCGTGAAGGATTTTTTCAGCTGGGGTTTTTCGCTCTCGAAGAATCGCAGCGAACCCCGCACAGGCCGGGCCTCGGCGGCCCTGCGATAAACGAAGGTATCGCCGACAGATTTAAGGAGTTTCTGGGAGCAAACGCGGGCAAGCCCGGAGTGGATTTTCTTGGCGACATCTTTAAATACGTATGTGACGACCTTAAGATAGACGGAGCGGCGTTCCTTAACGAGATGGTCGACGCTATTTTGGGAGATCATTATCCCACGCCCGACAGGATGCTCTCTATTTCTGAGCAGATCTCCCACAAATATCTTGAGCAGGAGATGTTCGCCGGCGACAGTTCTGTCGGAAAATTCGATCTTTTTGCCACAGAGGGCGGCACAGCGGCAATGGATTATATCTTCACCAGCCTTATGGAGAATAAACTTCTCCATAAAGGGGACAAGATCGCGCTCGGCACTCCGATATTCACTCCGTATCTTGAGATACCGAAACTGAACGATTATGAGTTCATCGAAGTAGAAGTAGCGCAGGATGAAAATTCTGACTGGCAATATCTCGACACTGAGCTAAAAAAGCTGGAAGACCCGGCGGTCAAAGCCTTTTTTCTGGTAAACCCGTCCAATCCGACTTCCGTCAGTGTAGCCAGCGAGTCGCTGGATAAGATAGCGAAGCTTGTGAAAGAAAAAAGGCCTGATATCATACTGCTTACCGATGATGTCTACGGTACTTTTGTTAATGGTTTCAGGTCTCTTGCCGCGATCGCGCCGTACAATACGATACTGGTCTATTCGTATTCTAAATATTTTGGCGCGACAGGCTGGAGACTGGGTATTATAGGTCTCAGTGAAAACAACATCTTTGACAAGGCCATCGCGGCCCTGCCCGAAGCGGACAGAAAAGCGCTTCACGAGAGATACAGCTCAGTGACCCTGTACCCTGATAACATGAAACTCATCGACAGGATGGTAGCTGACAGCCGGTCCGTGGCGCTCAATCATACCGCGGGATTATCAACGCCGCAGCAGGTACAAATGGTGCTTTTTTCACTGCTTTGCCTGCTCGATGAAAAGAACGAATATAAGGCACAGGCTCAGTCTATAGTGAAAAAACGCTTCGAGACGCTGTACAGCGCGATAGGAATGGACGGTCCAAACAATGACTGGGATGCCCGTTACTACACAACGATCGATGTCCCGAAACTGGCAAAAGAAAGATACGGAGAGGATTTCGCCTCACATATGGTCAAAGACCATGAACCCATAGATTTTGTATGGCGTTTGGCGGATGAGAAATCCATTGTTCTTATGGACGGAGGCGGGTTCGACGCGCCGAACATGTCCGTAAGGGTGTCTTTGGCAAACCTGGACGACAGCGCGTACGACGCGATCGGTAAGGGGATAAGCGATCTTTTAGCGGAGTATCATGCCAGCTGGGAAGAAGAAAAAAAATAATTACCTGAGACTAAAATAATATTGGGAGGTGTCTATGTTACACAGTATTGTTGAACTCTGTCGTGAATACCCGCAGGTAGTTCTTTTTCTTGCGCTCGCGATCGGCTATTCTATCGGCAAGATCAAGATATTCGGGTTCACCCTGGGGTCTACGGCAGGGTGTCTTTTGGCCGCGCTTGTTCTGGGGCAGATGAATGTTTCAGTCCCGCCGCTTGTGAAAACCATAGCATTCGCTCTTTTTATTTTTGCTATAGGATATAAGGTCGGCCCCCAGTTCTTTGGCGCTCTAAAAAAAGACGGCCTTAATTACATATGGATATCTCTGGTGGTAGCTTTAGTCGGCCTGGCGAGCGCGATAATCTTCGGAAAGATCTTCGGGTTAGGAAGGGGGCTGACGGCGGGCCTTCTTTCAGGAGCCATGACGCAATCGTCGGTTATCGGTACCGCTGAAGGAGCGATCTCCCACCTGACAGTGTCGTCCGCGGCTAAGGCGACCATGACAAGCAATGTAGCCGTAGCATATGCTATAACTTACATCTTCGGCACAGCTGGCCTGGTTCTTTTCATGAAGATCGTTCCAAAAATGATGAGGATAGACCTTAAAGCCGAGTCCCGGAAACTGGAAGCTGAACTTTCCGGAGGAAAAGTCGACCCAACAGAAGAAAACCCGGATCTCTTTAACTGGCACAAGCGGCTTGGTCTTCGGGCGTACAGGGTCGAGAACGCGAACGTAGCCGGCAAAACCGTGCAGGAACTGAAGGGCATGTTCTCTGTCAATGTCGCGGTAGACAGGATAAAGCGCGGAACGGAGATAATCGAACCCAAGCTTGATACCGTCCTGCAGTCAGGCGACATAGTCGGGATCGTGGGCCGGCGTTCTGAAATAATAACCGGAGAGAAGATCCTAGGCCCTGAGATCTCAGACAAAGACATTGAAGCTCTTGTTGGAGAGATCCTCAGGATAGTGGTTCTAAAAAAAGAAGCTGTTGGAAAAACTCTGGGAGAGGTCAGCGACACCGTGGGTCACGGCTGTTTCTTAAGAAAATTCACCAGGCAGGGGCATGAGCTGCCTATCTCAAAAAACATCCATCTTAGCAAGTGTGATGTCCTGGAAGTCGCCGGGTCAAAAACGGATGTTGAGAACTTTACCAAAGCTGTCGGGTACCCCGAACGGACTACCATTACCACGGATCTCGCGATGGTAGGTCTTGGATGCATGCTGGGGACTCTTCTGGGGATCGTTTCAGTACCCATTTTTGGTATACCGATAACACTTGGTGTCGGTGGCGGGGTTCTTGTCTCGGGGCTCGTTTTCGGTTGGCTAAGAGCCGTTCATCCCACCTTCGGACAGGTTCCCACCGAGACCCAATGGGTATTCACGGATCTGGGATTGAACCTTTTTATCGCTTGTGTAGGGCTTATCGCTGGGCCAAGGGCTCTCCATGCCCTCCAGACGACAGGCGGGACGCTGTTCTTTCTGGGAGTTGCCGTAACGCTTATCCCTGCAGTAGCGGGTCTTTTATTCGGCAAATACATCCTCAGGTTAAATCCTGTTCTTCTTTTCGGGGCGATAACGGGGGCTGAAACATGTACGGCATCTCTTAACGCTTTGAAAGAAGAGTGTGACAGCGCGGCACCGGCACTTGGATATACGGTCTGCTACGCGTTCGGCAATGTTATCCTGACAATATGGGGAACTGTAATAGTTTTTGCAATGTAGCAAAAGTTACTTCGAAAGGATGAGCTATGAAATTTATTAAATTTTTTGTTGTAGCCGTGGGGTTCCTTATGGCTTTCGGTATTATTGCATCAGTCGCGCAGGCGGAACTGCCGACTGTAGCAATTGTATCCACAGGCGGAACTATAGCCGAAAAAGTTGATCCAAAGACCGGGGGAGCTGTTCCCGCGCTTTCGGGAAAAGATCTTACAGAAGCCGTACCGGGCCTGGGAAAATTGGCGAATATCGAAGTTACGAGTTTTTGCAACATAGACAGTTCTCAGATGTCTCCGGGGATATGGGCAAACCTGTCAAAAAAAGTCGATGAAGTCCTCGCCGATCCAAAGGTGAGAGGCGCGGTCATAACTCACGGTACGGACACCATGGCCGAAGGAGCTTATTTCCTGGATCTTACGCTTAAAAGCAATAAGCCTGTCGTTTTTGTCGGAGCCATGCGTGACGCGTCAGATCTTTCACCGGACGGACCCGCGAATATCTACAATGCCGTACTCCAGGTACTTTCGGATAAGGCGAAAGACTGGGGCGTAACGGTGACCCTAAACAACTATATAAACTCCGCACGTGACGTAAGAAAGACTAATTCCGTGAACGTCCAGACTTTTCTTTCAGGGGAAAAGGGATATCTGGGATATATCTCAATGGGAAAGGTGCTTCGTTATAACGACCGTCTTGACCGTCAGAAGTTTCCGGTTCCGAAAAAACTCCCTAAGGTCGTACTCCTCTCGACTTATTCCGGCGCCAACGGCAGTCTTCTGCGTTACGCGGCAGACCAGGGCGCGGAGGGCATAGTCATAGAAGGTGTGGGCGCGGGTAACGTAAACGCCGAAGTATTCAAGGCAGTTCAGTACGCGCTAGCGAAAAATATTGCTATTGTTCTTACTACACGGGTATACCATGGCGGCGCTTTTCCCATTTATGGAGATAAGGGCGGCGGAAGGACCTTGCAGGAATCCGGTGTTATCATGGGCGGTAATCTCACCGGCCCCAAAGCGAGGATCCTCCTGATAATGGCACTGCCCGAGGTTGAAGGCGACAACGCCAAGCTTCAGAAATACTTCAAATATTGATGTTGAGTAACAAGCCAACACATAAAAGCGGCCTGGTTTAATACCAGGCCGCTTTTTGCTAGCCTTCATGCGCATAGAAGATTAAGACTGAGGTTAAGGTTGAGTTGCAATTCTTCTTCTGGGCTTTGCCTAAATCTCAACCTTAGCCTTAACCTGTTTATTCATTTGTGATTTTTAGCCAAACATGATAAAATTTTATCTGATAAATATGAAAAAAACATTATACATACTGGTAATAGGGGTTATTCTCATCTGTTTTTCGACGATTACGTACGCGCAAAGCATAAAACCCGAGCTTTCCTTTGATAATGAGACCTATTATCTCAAGTATTCGGAGATCTCCCCGATGTCCGATGGGTATATGAACGAATACCTTCGCAATGATGAGACGCTGGACTCCTGGAAACAGCGGGTGGCTGTGTACCATTTTCCGAATCTCGACTCACCGCTACAGGCAGCTAAAGACCTGGCAATATCTCTTAAACAAGCGAATCCGGACACAAAGTTCCAACTTCTGGAGAACAAGAAGACGGGCGAGACCATTCTCGACTTCTTCGTAGTATCAAAAGAAGAACCTGTGATGCACGAATACAATGTCTTTCGGTATTCTACGGAAAAAGGTATGGACGGCCTGGTCGCTTACCAGTTCGCTTACAGAACGTACGGACAGGAGTCTTTCAACACTTTCAAAAAAGCATTCAAGAAAAACCGGCCTAAATGGGTCAATCTTATCGCTAAAGTCAAAATACCCCCGGTAATAGAAAAACCGATCAACTAACTCTTTCACAACACTAAGACAGGCATTATGAAGATAAACATAGCATACTTCACGTCGACGGGTAATACCTTATGGCTTGGGATGAAAGCTAAAGAATTAATGGAACAAGAGGGGCACGAAGTATCTTTATTCGAGATAATCAAAGACGCCGCCTTTTTTGATATTCAAAATTGTGATATGATCGGATTTTTGTATCCTGTATGGGGGTCAAATCCGCCCGACCCCATGGTGGATTATCTTGAGAAAATGCCGGAAGGGAAAGGGAAAAAAATGTTCTTTGTCGGTAACTGTTGCTCCTTTACCGGAGACACCGGTCTCAGATGGAAGAAAATTCTTGAGAAAAAAGGCTATGACGTCTTTTATCTGGATCATATTATAATGCCTACCAATATGAATATTCCATGGCTTCCAGAAAACGCGATAAAAAAGGTTCCGGTTGGGGTAGAGTTACGAAAGATACTCTCTGAAGCTGAAATAAAACTGCGGGAAGTATGTGATTCTATCCTGAAAGGCAAAAATAAGGTTGAAGGAAGAGGGCCCATATCCAGATTGGGCGGTTTTATGCAACGAAATTTCTACTGGACAGCCGATTGGTACAAATCCCGGTACATGGTAAACAAAGAACGTTGCGTAAAATGCGGCTTGTGCTATAGGGTCTGCCCGACAGGAAACATCAAAAGGAGTGAAGATGGAGAGATAAGTTTCGATGGAAAGTGTATTTTATGTATGAAATGCTATAACCTGTGTCCTGTAGACGCCGTTCTTGTTTGCGCGCGAAGTATTGATGATAAAGGATACAGAAGATATAAAGGCCCCGACAAGAACATAAGACCGGTAGAATACAGAAAATAGTAAGCGCGGTATTTGCTCATTCTGAGGATAGGTCCGCAAATAACACCCCACCCGGCAGAGTAAGGTTAAGATTTAGGTTAAGGTTTAGTTTTATGTGTTTTCTTAATCTCAACCTCAAACTCAACCTTTCTTACACCTGTTTACTATATTCCTTCCTTTATTCTCGTGATTTGTTTTGCGAGGTCGTTTATTTCTGTTTGCCAGTAATCGTTCGTGCCCCAGCCGGGGGCGAGGGCACTGAACCCGCCGTCGGCTACCTGATGGGCGCACCATGCTGTGAAATGGATGTAGCGCATCGCTCGTAGCGGCTCTATGAGTTTAAGGCTCGTGCGGTCAAAATCTCTGAACGTTTCATATCCTTCAATAAACAGGTTCAGTTCATGCCTTGAATCCTTAAGATATCCCGGAAGCAGCATCCATACGTCATGTATCGGCGTCCCCATGGCCATGTCATCAAAATCTATGATATAGAACGATTCATCAGAACGGTAGATGATATTTGCCGAATAACAGTCACCGTGTATCCTGATTAGAGGTTTACCTTCAAAAAGAGGGCCTATCAGACCCAGAAGTTCTTCTGTTATATCCGTAAACTGCCCGGAGAAACCCGAGGGAACCAGGCCGCGGTTCTTGATGAAATCTATATGGTCGCGTGTGACGCTATTTGGGGTGAGGGTGATGCGGTCTTTTGGTGTTCGTTTAGCTCCCACGTTATGTACCCTTGCCATGAGTCGTCCAAGCTCAAGCCATTGTTCCTCTGAGAATTCATCACAGTTACGGCCGCTTTTTTTGGGAAAGACAGCGAACATGATATCCCCGGCTTTACCAATAGTCTTTGAATCCTTCAGTAGTAGGGGAGCAATGACTGGTATTTCGTCTTGCTCGAGTTCCAGGAGAAAATCGTGCTCGTCCTGAAGCGCTTCTTTTGACCATCTACTCGGGCGATAAAATTTAATGACAACACCGGCCCCATCTTCCGAGGCAAGCTCGAAAATACGGTTAATATAGCTCTTATAAGGACGGCACAATCCGGTCATGCGCGTTCCAAGCTCTTCTTCGGCAAAAGCGATGATCGTCTCATGCGTCAGCGAAGCAAAATGTGGTGTCTGGTCTGTTGTGTTCATGTGTCACAGTATATCGTATATTGCGGGTAAAGGGAACGCTAAACAGTCATCAGTGACCAGTCATCAGGGATCAGTCCCGGGTATCGGGCAATCAGGTAATTGGGGACTGGGGTATCAGGGAAAGGTTAGCAAACTGCTTTTGTCCCTAATGTCCCAATATCCTGATAGCCTAGTCCCCAATATACTAATAACCTGATATCCTTATTTTCTGCATCCGAATAACGACCCCCAAACACTGGGATGACAAGATCGACTAAATACTATATACTACATACTAAATAGCGACCACAATAAGGATATTATGACTATAATTATCGGCGGTGGACCGGCCGGGATGATGGCTGCGATAAGTGCCGGGTCTCATGAAACGGAAGTCACGCTTATAGAGAAAAATGAATATCTCGGAAGAAAACTCCTGATAACGGGCGGAGGGCGGTGCAATCTGACTAATGCCTGCTCTGGAGAAGCCTTTATATCCCGTTATTCTAAAACGGGAAATTTTTTAAGGAACGCTTTTCGGGGTTTTGACAATACTGACCTTATATCATTCTTTTCCGAGAGAGGATTAGGGATAAGAGCCGAAGATGACGGAAGGATCTTTCCCGTAACAGATAAGGCGTCGAGCGTCCTGGATATTCTTATAGAAGAATTGGAAAAGCTTAAAATAAACGTTCTCAGCAAGACAAGCGTTAAGGAAGTACTTCTTTCAGGAAATACCATAAAAGGTGTCTTATGCGCGGATGGCACAAGGCTCGAGGCAGATAAGGTCATTATCGCTACCGGAGGGGTCTCATACAAGGCAACAGGATCTACCGGTGACGGGATCAAAATGGCGGAGAAACTGGGGCACAAAATAATCCCGCTTAAACCGGCACTCGTGGCTTTGACTTTAGAAAGCACTGTTCCCAAAAGGCTAGAAGGGGTCTCCCTCGATGATGTAAAACTCATATATAGATCTGAAAAGAAAAAAGTCGTATCTCAAAAAGGGAGTATAATTTTCACAAAAGATGGCTTGTCCGGCCCCGTAACGCTTTCTTCAAGTTCTAAGGTGGTGGATTGGCTGGAGGACGGTAAAAAGGTATCTCTCGGGATAGACATACTGCCTGATCTTTCTTCCGAAGGCTCAGAAAAAATGCTTATAAAGATATTTTCAGAGGCTTCTGGAAAAGGGATAAAAAATATACTGAAAGAGTTTGTGCCTGTACGGGTCGGCGAGATCCTGCTGGAGCTTTCAGGGATCCCGCAGGATAAACAGGCCAGTCAAATAACATCGAAGGAAAGAAAAAGTCTTTTAATGCTTTTAAAGAGTTTAAAATTCGAGATTGCTAATACCGTATTATTTGAAAGGGCACGAATAACGCGCGGAGGTGTCTCGACTAAAGAGATAGACCCCAGGACAATGGAGTCAAAGAAGATAAAGGGTCTTTTTTTTGCCGGAGAGATGATAGATGTAGACGGTGATTGCGGCGGTTTTAACCTCCAAGCGGCGTTTTCGACGGGATATTTGGCGGGGAGTTCCGGAATCTAAATGGTACGGGTTAAATAGCGGAAGACTACGTCATTTAAGCCGCCTTTTTTCTTTTATGGATAAAACGCTTGTGCTAAAATACTTTAACCAAAATAAGGAGGTAAAGATATGCAGGAAGTAATGAACAAGATCTATGAGTATATTGCAACATACGGACTTAATGTACTCGCCGCGGCACTAATATTTTTTATAGGTAGATGGCTGGCAGGAGTTGTAGCGAATCTTCTGGAAAAGATGATGAATAAAACAAATCTGGACGCGACCCTGGCAACCTTTGTTAAGAACATCGCATACGTCGCTTTGCTTATTTTTGTCTTCATCGCGGCTTTGGGGAAACTTGGGGTGCAGACGACTTCATTTATAGCCGTCATCGGTGCCGCCGGTTTGGCCGTAGGCCTCGCGCTGCAGGGTTCTCTGGCAAACTTCGCGGCAGGAGTGCTTCTCATAATGTTCAAGCCTTTTAAAACAGGTGATTTTATTGAAGGCGCGGGCACGATGGGGACCGTTAAAGAAGTACATATTTTCAATACGATCATAAGCACCCCAGATAACAAGAAAGTGATAATACCGAACGCCAAGATAACGAACGATAATATCACAAATTTCAGCGCTATAGACCAGAGACGTATTGACCTTGTATTCGGCATCTCATATGACGATGATATCAGAAAAGCAAAAGAGGTCCTTCTGGGCATTATCAGCAGCGACGACAGAGTGCTGAAAGATCCGGAACCTGTGGTAGCCGTCTCCGAGCTCGGCGACAGCAGCGTAAACATGGTATGCCGTCCATGGGTAAAGCCCGAAAATTACTGGGCTGTGCGTTTTGACACGCTTGAAAAAGGAAAAATAGAACTCGAAGCGGCCGGTATTACCATACCGTTCCCGCAAAGTGATGTCCATCTCTTTGAGAAAGAAAAGTAAATCAACACTCGCGAATATCTCCCGCCTTGCAAAAACAAGGCGGGAGACGCACCTCACCTCATAAATCCAAAACCCAAAGCCCAAAATCCTAAGTAGCTATTTGGGTTTTGCCATTTGGATTTCATTTGATATTTGGATTTAATAATTTGGATTTCCCAAATAGCATAAATGCTACTTTGGGGGAACTTTTTTCGCGCTTTCTTCGTCAAAGATAGTAGAAGGAGGGAGGTACGCTATGAGAAAAGTTTTTATTATCAGTTTTATCGTGTTATTCAGTATATCTTTCGTGCTCCCTGCCGGGGCACAATCCAAGTATTCTTATATAGATATTATAAAATCGGGGCTTCTGGGAGCCGGAGCGGGTGCTCTTGGAGGTGCAGCTTCCGGAGCCAAAGGCTCGGACGTCTGGAAAGGCGCTCTCGCGGGTGCCGGGGTGAACATCATAGGAGGCGCGCTTCTTGATTCGATTACCCGGCAGAACACCAACACATATACTCAAGGCTATTCAAGCCCCCAGCCTCAGGTATATGTGCAGGCCCCACAGCCCCGATACACACAGCAGCAGGCAGTCTACGCACAACCACAGCCTGTATATGCCCAGCAACCCTCATACGATACACCAAGATCGCAATATGAACTGGGTTTCGAGGCAGGGTACTTCAAAGGGTATAAAGAGGGCTACGCCCAGGCGTTAAGAGACGCGGAGTAGGTGACAAGATGTATATAAATCCAAAAACCAAAGCCCAAAATCCAAAAGAATCTCTAAATCCAAAATCCCAAGTAGCTTTTTTTGTTTTTGTCATTTGGATTTCATTTGTCATTTGGATTTAGTTATTTGGATTTTAATTGCGTTTTAGTTCTAACCCAATTTGTCTTTCCTTAAAATAACCGTATATTTATAGTATTAGTATTATATCTGTTCCGAGTACAACAAGGCAGGGGAATGATACGAACCGATAAAAATACGGGGATAATATACAGGCAGTGGGATCGCCCTGATCCGGAAGCTGCTTTCCTGCTCGTTCACGGTCTTGGAGCTCATGCTGGCAGGTGGAGATTTCTCGCGGATTTTTTTCTTAAGAACGGTATCTCTTCATACGCGCTGGAACTGCGAGGTTTCGGCGAAACCGAGGGTATCAAAGGCCATATAGACTATTTCGACACATATTTTGAAGATATACGGGCTCTGCGAAGCATTATCGCGCGGGAGAATCCGGGCAAGAAGATATATCTCGTCGGTGAGAGTCTCGGGGCTCTTATCTCTTTCCTTACTGTCGCTGAAGAGGATAATATATTCAACGGTCTCATTTGCCTTGCCCCGGCATTTAAAGCCCGTCCGGCAGTTTCTGCGATAAAGTATCTTAAAATAGCCTGGTCGGTAGCATTTGATCCTAAAAAGCATTTCAAGATGCCGTTCAATTCCGCTATGTGCACACGTGACGAAGAGTACCGCAAGATAATGGATGCCGACGACCGGGAACATCGAGTGGCTACGGCAAGGTTTCTTTTTAAAATGATCACCGCGCAGACAATAGCGTCTTTTGAAAAAGGAAAGATCGACATTCCCTCGCTTTTTCTGCTGGCCGGCAAAGACAAACTGGTCGTAAACTCCGTAACGAAGCGTATGTTCAATGGCCTTCAAGCCGAAGACAAAACAATAATCGAATACCCTGAGATGTTTCACGCTCTTTCTATAGACCTGGGAAAAGAGCAGGTATTTAAAGATATTCTTAAGTGGGTACAAGGAAAGAGCTGAGGAGGCACCTGGTGAAATACATTTTAGCTATAGATCAGGGGACAACGGGTAGCCGCGCGGTGGTATATGATAAAAAAGGCTGCAATATCGCCAGTGCTTATCAGGAGTTTCCTCAATATTTCCCCAAACCGGGATGGGTGGAACACGACCCCGAAGAGATCTGGAAAAGTGTAAACAGTTCTGTGCAGAAAGTGTTGCGCATAGTCTCGCCTTTGTCTATAGCCGCCATAGGTATTACAAATCAGCGAGAGACTACCGTAATATGGGACAGGAAGACCGGGAAACCTGTACATAACGCGATAGTCTGGCAATGCAGACGCACGGCGGCGCGATGCGACAAGTTGAAGGCAAACGGCGGCGTAAAATTTTTTGAAAAACGGACCGGATTGCCTGTTGACGCGTACTTTTCAGCCACGAAGATAGAGTGGATACTTAAGAACGTGAAAGGGGCCTTATCCCGGGCGAAAAAAGGCAGGTTATGTTTCGGGACCACCGATTCGTGGGTATTATGGAAACTTACCGGCGGAAAAACGCATGCCACCGATTACACCAACGCGTCACGCACTATGATCTTCAACATAGAAAAGCTTAAATGGGATAAGGATATCCTTAAAAAGCTGAATATCCCCGAAAGTATACTTCCGGAAGTAAAGAAGTCTTCAGGAAAATTCGGAGAAACCGTAAAAACAGGCAAACTTCCCGCGGGTATCCCGATATCGGGAATTGCCGGAGACCAGCAAGCGGCTCTTTTCGGCCAAACATGTTTCTCCCCGGGAACGATGAAAAATACTTACGGTACAGGATCGTTTATACTCCTCAATATAGGCAAAAAAAGACCCATCTCAAAGTACGGACTTATAACGACGCTTGGTTGCGGCACGAAAGGAGAACCTGTTTATGTTCTTGAAGGAGCTATTTTTATTACCGGCGCGGCAATACAGTGGCTGCGTGACGGCCTGAAATTGTTCCCTCACGCTTCTCATTCGGAAAAATGGGCTGAATCTGTCCCCGACAACGGCGGTGTATATTTTGTCCCGGCACTTGTGGGGCTTGGTACTCCTTATTGGGACCAGAACGCGCGAGGCAGTATTTACGGAATAACACGGGGCACGACAAAAGGCCATTTTGCCAGGGCCGCCCTGGAAGCAATGTGTTACCAGACAAAAGACGTTCTCGAAGCTATGAAAAAAGATTCGGGTCTACGGATCATGGACCTGAAGGTGGACGGTGGCGCGGTGGCAAATAATTTTCTCTGCCAGTTCCAGGCGAATGTTCTTGGCGTCAGCGTTATCAGGCCAAAAATGATCGAAACGACGTCATGCGGAGCGGCATATCTTGCGGGACTCGCGATCGGATATTGGAAAAATACGGGGGAGATAAAAAAGAACTGGGGCAAAGACAGGGTATTCAAACCCCGCATCTCCAGAAAAAAAGCTGAGAGACTTTATTCCGAATGGCTTGAGGCCATAGACAGGACTCTTACGAAATAAAATGATTAAATACGACGTTCTGATAATAGGAGGCGGTGTTACCGGTGCTGCTATCGCACGCGAACTCTCGCAGTATAAGCTTACCGTCGGACTTCTTGAGAAAGAAGAAGAACTGGCCTTCGGCGTATCCAAATCCAATAGCGGTATAATCCATCCAGGAACGCAGAATCCTCCTGATTCTTTAAAAGGCAGATTATGTGTCGAAGGGAACCGGCTCGTGCGGGAAATATGCAAAGAGCTGGGCGTCCATTTCAAGGAAGTAGGCGAGCTTATCGTAGCCTTTAATGACGAAGAGACCTCGAGGCTTCTGAAACTCAAAGAAGAAGGCGAACTCCTTGGCGTTCCGGATCTTAAAATAGTCGACTCCCACTGGCTGAGAAAGAATGAGCCAAACCTCAACGATAAGGCGGTTGCCGCTCTTTACGCGCCGACGGCGGGCATAATAAGCCCTTATCGTCTTGTATATGATCTTGCCGAGAACGCCGCTAAGAACGGCGTAGAGTTCCATATAAGCGCCAAAGCGGAAACTATCGCGTATTCACCTGACGAGGAACACCGTTTTATCGTCAACACGCCGAAAGGCGCGTTCAACGCGCGATATATTATCAATGCCGCGGGGCTTTTTGCGGATAATGTCTCCAAAATGGTCGGTGTGGACGACTTCACCATACATCCCCGGAAAGGCGAAGAGTTCCTTCTGGACAAAAAAAGAGAGCATATAACAAAACATCTTCTTTTTCCGCTGCCGACAAAGACTTCAAAAGGTATTTTGGTCATAAAGACTGCCGACGGGAATCCCATGATAGGCCCGACCGCTGAGGACGTGGACGATAAAGACGACCTTTCGACGTCTAATGAGGGGCTCGCCAAAGTACTTGAAGGTGTCAAAAAGATGCTTCCCACCGTCAATGAGAACGATATTATCGCTTATTTCGCGGGGCTACGGCCCGCGTCGGGACATGATTTTATCATAAGACATGAAGATAAAGTCCCGGGGTTCGTGAATGTAGTGGGCATACAGTCGCCGGGCCTCACGTCCGCGCCGGCTATAGCGCTTATGGTTCTCGATATCCTTAAAAATAACGGCCTCCCTCTGAAAAAGAAGTTTGTTTTTCATAAACATCGCAGAAGATCGGAGCACCTTTTCGAGGATCCGGTATCGCGGATAAAAAACCTTATAGATATGGATGCCGCGTATGGCGATATAATATGCCGCTGCGAGATGGTATCCGAGAAAGAAGTCTCCGATGCTATAGACCGCGGTGCTACGACTCTTGACGGGATAAAATTCAGGACTCGCGCGCAGGCCGGGCGCTGCCATGGTGGTTTCTGCACAACACGTCTTATGAAAATACTTGCAGAGAAAACCGGCAAGCCGCTTACTTCCGTGACAAAAAGAGGTTGCGGGTCGGAAATTGTAAAAAAGGACAGGGTTGATGGTTGAACGTGATCTGGTCATAGTAGGAGGAGGCCCCGCCGGGATGGCGGCTGCCGTTTCAGCGTATGAGAACGGGGTGAAAGATATACTCCTTCTCGAACGTGACCAGCATCTCGGCGGCATACTCAACCAGTGCATACATCCAGGGTTTGGCATAGATTATTTTAACGAGATACTTACCGGCCCCGAATATGCCGACAGATTCATCAAAAAGACCGAAAGTATCCCGCAGATAGATGTTAGCCTGCAATCTTTCGCGGTACATCTTGAAAACGATAAAACTCTCACCTACATAAAACCGGGGAAGCTGGAGATAGTCAGGCCTAAAACTATTATTATGGCTACGGGTTGCCGTGAACGTACCCGTGAGATGATACATATTCCGGGCACAAGGCCTTCGGGAGTATTTCCGGCGGGACTCGCGCAGAAACTTATCAACATAGAAGGGCTATTGCCCGGGAAAGACGCAGTTATCGTGGGTTCCGGAGATATAGGCCTTATTATGGCCCGGAGATTCCTTCTGGAAGGCGCCAGAGTAAAAGCAGTTATCGAGATACAGAAAGAAACACGCGGACTTAAACGTAATGTCGTCCAATGCGTCGAAGATTTTGGTACACCGCTGTATTATGGCCATAAAGTGTCCGATATATACGGGAAAGACCGGGTAGAAAAGATACGCGTAGTCAAAGTTGACGAAAATTTCGCGGATGTTCCCGGATCTGAGTTTGAGATAGAATGCGATACTGTCCTTATTTCTGTAGGTCTTATACCGGAAAACGAGCTCATAGAGATGGCGGGTGTCGCTGTAGACAAGAGCACTAACTCCCCGGTATCTGAAGAGCTCAACAAAACGTCCATCCCAGGACTTTTCGTATGTGGAAATTCTTATAAAGTCTACGATATAGTCGATTCGGTATCGCGCGACAGCGTAATAGCCGGCAGGCTTGCGGCGGAGTATTTGAAAGGCCTTAAATGAAGAACCAGCTCACATGTATAGAATGTCCCGCGGGATGCGCGATATCGGTGACCATCGAGAACGGAAAAGTCGTCAAAGTCGAAGGAAATAAATGCGCAAAGGGCGAGGCTTATGCTATAACTGAGATTGAAAATCCCGTCAGAATACTTACCTCCACGGTACTCACAAAAGATATGCCGCTTAAAATGGTCCCCGTCAAGACCTCCGCGCCGATACCTAAAGGACGGATGTTCGAAGCGATGGAAGAGGTAAAGAGGGTGCGTGTTAGCGGCCCCCTGAAGGTGGGAGAGACCATCATCCCTGATATCGCGGGAACAGGGGTGGCGCTGGTAGCGACAAGGGAACTCACAAAAAGTTAAACTTTAAATCCAGAATTCAAAGTCCAAAATCCAAAATATCTATTTTGGATTTTTTTGTTTGGATTTCATTTGTCCTTTGGATTTTGTCATTTGTGTTTCCCCGCGCGAGATACGAGATACTAACTCCTCGACCATTTCTCCAAATTCTCCAATATCTCTTTCTTAACGCTTTGAGGGATGACGAGATTTTCGTCAAGTTCAGCGTGGATCTTTGCAACTATTTCTTTTTCCTCCACATCGGGAAGGGGTTTAGGTTCTAGGGCTTCTTCGGGCCTGTTTTTATACCAGTCCACCGCGACGCGCAGTATATCTTTAATAGAACTGTCTTTCAGCTCCCATCCGGAAGCTTCGATAAAAGCGTGAGATGAAGCGAGCAGCTTGTCCGGGTCTCCGGGCCTTCTGGCAACATGTTCGGGGACTGCTTCAACGCCAAGAGCTCTTCCGACTTCTTTCACGACCGCGTCTACGGTAAATCCGCTTCCCGAACCGAGATTATACGCCCGGTTGATAGTCTCATCGGGCATCTCAAGCGCTATTCGATGGGCCCGGGCCAGGTCAACTATGCTTATATAGTCACGCAGGCACGTCCCGTCTTCGGTATCATAGTCGTTACCGAAGACTTTCACTTTCTGGCCTTTTACGGTCCAGTCTATAGCATTAGGTATAAGATGTGACTCAGGATAATGCGATTCTCCGAGTTCTCCGTCCAGAGAAGCGCCGGCGGCATTAAAATACCGGAGGGCCACCCATTCGATACCGTACATATCCTTGTAAGAGCCAATCATGCGTTCCATAGCCAGTTTTGTGTAACCGTAAGGATTAATGGGGTGGGTGAGGCAATCTTCTTTTATAGGAACACTGGCAGGCCTGCCATAAACAGCGCATGAAGAAGAAAAAACTATACGTTTCACCCCCGCAGCGGCCATCGAGTCGAGAAGATGAACAGTATTGATGATATTGTTATAGAAATACAGCCCCGGATGCTTAACGGATTCTCCGACTTCCGCGAAAGCGGCAAAATGTATAACGGCCTCGATATCATTGTTAGTAAATGCTTCTCTTAGGAACTCGATATCGCCAAGATCACCTTCTTCAAGAATAAACTTCCTGCCTTGTTTTTCTGCAAATGCCGCGTTGCGCTCCACTGTGAATCTGCGGCCTTTAATAAAACTGTCCAGGACCACGACATCATAGCCGTTGGCCAAGAGTTCCCGCGCCATTACACTACCTATATAGCCCGCGCCACCCGTCACAAGTATAGTCTTTTTCATGTCTGTCATTTAGCTCCTCAATAAAGGGTATCAGGTTATCAGGATATTTGGGACTAGGATATCTGGATATCAGGGACAAGCCGCCCCTCGTATATTTTCCCCGATCCCCTGATCTCCCGATACCCTGAGTCAATTCACCGGTCACTGGTTATTTCATGCGCCCCCTGAGAGGGGACTGAGACATATACTTCCGGCTGTATACCGGTTGATTCTTCATATCGGTCAAATATATCTTTGGTAAAGGCGTCTGCAGCGCTTTTTTCTACAAGATTTACCGTACATCCTCCGAATCCGCCGCCTGTCATGCGCGCGCCAAGACAGCCCTTAAGGCCTCGGGCGATATCCACCATACGGTCAAGTTCCGGGCAGCTTACTTCATAATCATCTCTGAGACTGTCATGTGAAGCGTTCATCAGCTGTCCAAAACGGACAAGGTCGTTCTCAGACAGGGCTTTTATCGAAGCAAGAACACGTTCGTTTTCGGAAATAACGTGATGGCAGCGTTTGAGGATCATTTCCGGCATATCTTCCGACATTTTTTCAAGATCCGAGGAAGTCACGTCGCGGAGAGTCTTGATAGACGAAAGATCTTTTTTCAACACTTCCACGCCTTGTTCACATTCGGCACGTCTTTCATTATACGCAGACGCCCCAAGCTCGTGTTTTACCATGGTGTTACATATGACGATCTTCACTTTGTCTGAGGGCAGGGGAACCTGGCTGTATTCCAGCGACCTGCAGTCCAGAAAAAGGGCATGGCCTTTCTCTCCGCAGACTGAGATAAACTGGTCCATTATGCCGCAGTTCATCATGACAAAGGTGTTTTCGGCACGCTGTCCAAGGAGAGCCAGGTCTTTGGAGGAGATCTCTTTATTAACGGTACTCAAAAAGGCGAGGGCGGATGATATCTCTATTGCTGCCGACGAACTCAAACCGGCACCGACGGGAACCGAACTCGATATAAGCATATCGGCTCCCGGAAGTTTCATGCCGTCCTCCTCAAGAACACAGGCTACACCCGCGACATAATCGCTCCAGTGATCCCTTTTTTCACTGTTTTTATCTAGAGAGAAGGTTACCGGATCGGACATATCTTCTGAACGGATGGTTACGTTACGGTCCTGGCGCGAAGTTATGGCGACAACAGCGTTATACTCAAGTGCCATTGGAAAGACAAATCCGTCATTATAGTCGGTATGTTCGCCGATGAGGTTGACCCGCCCCGGCGCAGAGAAGAGGCGGGGAGAACCGTAAAAATGGCGGCTGAATTCCGCCTTTATCTCATTGATATCCATCTCTATCCTTTTTTATTCATTACCGACAACAACAAAAACACCCGAGCCTACCCAGTATTGTTTGCCGTCAGGACCCGTGACGATCTTGTCATACGATACTTTCCTGTACAGTTTCCCATCATCACTCGGATCCGTCATTTTGTATGCCGACCAGGCATACCCGTTCTTTATAAGCGTCTGTTTGCGCTGTGCGACATAATCTTTTACCGTCTTCGGGTGTTCTCCCGATGCCGCCTTAGCTAGAGCATCACCGAAAGTGGAGCTGTAAACGGGATAAACGTAACCGGGAAACTTCGCGGGAAAATTGCTTATATTCGAACCCAGAAAATCAGGGTGTTCTGGATCTGAAAGCATCTTTCCATCAACTGAGAAAACGTATATATACGAATCGTTAAGTCGGAAGACCGAATCTTTGTCTTCCAGTATCTGGAAAGCTTTTTCGCCGTCCTGCTTGATGATGTCGCATGCCGCGTTGACAAGGCTGACCAGAAAATGTTTTTCCTGCTCAAGATTAGTGCTGCCCGCGCCTATCGCGTAATGCTTCCCGTCGGGGGAGATCGCTATCGTGCTGGCATGGGGCGCTGTGCCAGCTTCTCCGGTGATAAAACCAAACCAAACTTTGTTTTCTTTCGCCTGGTCGTGTTTTTCCTTTGCGTCTTTTACAAAATGTCTGCCGTTGACCCTGCGCATGTCTATCGCGTCCTTGCCGACAGTCGTCACGTCAGGATAAAGTACGAACACACCTTTTTCCTTACTGCCATCAGTAGCTTCAGCCACAAAGATCGCGGCTTCGTTGCCAAGCCATTTTTTGTTCGCATTGCGGAATTGCTGAAAAGCCTTGTCGCCATGTTTTTCGATAACGTCTTTGGCGTCCTTGACTTTCCTTTTCACTTCAATGATCTCGATACTGCGCACCCTGTCTTCGACGGGCAGGGACTGCGTGATATACTGGGCGAAGGCGGAGGAAGCCGTCATTTGAAGGCTTATCACCGCCGCGATAAAAATAAAGACTGTTTTTTTCATGACTACTCCTTTTTTATTGGCGGCCTATCTTGATCAGCCGTTTACCAGACATAAGATTTTCTTCTATCTTTTCCAGCGGTACGCCCTTGGTCTCCGGCACAAAAATGAAGAGGACGATTATAAAAATAACGTTAAGTCCTCCATAAAGCCAGAAGGTATGTGCCGGGCCGAGCACATTGAGCAGGGTAAGGAACGTGGCTCCCACTATAGCGTTGCACAGCCAGTTCGTCGCCGTACTCACGGTAATACCCAGGTCTCTTCCACTAAGCGGAAATATTTCCGCGCAGATGACCCATATTATGGGCCCGGCACTCATCGCGAAACCTATTATGAACATAAGAAGCGACCCTACCGCGGCGTACTGAATAAGGTGAGACCCTTGTATCCCAAGGTGGAACATAAGCCCCAGAGAACCCATGCTGCATCCCATCACGACAAACCCGGCAAACAATATAGGTTTACGTCCAAGTTTATCAACGAGAGCTATGGCTATGAATGTAGCAAGTACGTTGATAAGCCCAACAAGAACGGTTCCCCACATGGCCTGCGAGGTAGTGGAAAACCCTGCCAGTTTGAATATCCTTGGAGCGTAATACATAACGACGTTCATCCCGGTGAACTGTTGTATGGCCTGAAGACCGATTCCAAGAAAAATGACTTTACGAAACTGTTTATTCGAGACCAACAGCTGCCATCCGCTTTGTTTTGACTCGAGAGCCTGTTCTATATCCTTGAGTTCCTCTTCGACCTCGTCTTCATGACGCAGTTTTGCCAAAACTTCTCTGGCTTTTTTTCTGTTACCGTTTAGGACCAGCCATCGCGGGCTTTTGGGCAATATCATGACCCCAAAGAACATGATAGCAGAGGGGATTACCAGCACACCAAGCATAAGGCGCCAGTGACCGCCGTAACTCAGGAACGTATCACTGAGATACGCGCTTAAAATACCTATAGTTATCATCAGCTGATACATCGATATCTACGCTCCTCTTACTCTCGGACACGCCATCTCCGATAGATAGAGTGGGGCGGTGAACGACGCGATACCGACAGCAAGACCAAGAAACAGCCTGACGCCTATCAAAACGGGCGTGTTGGGCGCGATCGCGGAAAAGAACGCGCCAATGGCAAAGACTACCGCGCTCACGATCAAAGCGTTTTTCCTGCCGTATTTGCGGGAAAGAGCGCCGCTTATGATCGTACCTATCAGAGCTCCTACCAGCAGTGAGCTCACGATGATCTCCTGAGATACGGTACCCGCGTTGAAGTGCTTAGCAATGAAAGGTAATGCTCCTGAAATAACACCGATATCGAGGCCGAACAGGAGTCCAGCCAACGCGGCCATGAGACCTACAATATAGACCAGTACCTTACATTTTCGGACCTCCTTAAACTCTTCGGCAATTACAGCGTCTGATTGAACAAAGTTGTTGTCCATGCACGTTTCTCCTTTCGTTTATTGAAAAGCTTTACTTTTTATCAGTATATCACATCATTTCAGTTTGATTCCGTACTTGGCGTCAAAGCCCTGAGCTTTTTCCAAGACTATCAATCCGTCATGGTTGTTAAAAGCGTTAATGCTGCACGTCATCGGCTCTATCGCCACCGACATCCGGTCCGGCGGGGTATAGATCTGCAGGTAATTATATTTATTCTCACCGGTATCCTGCCACAAGACAAGTTTGAGGTCCTGACCTGGATCATAAAGTTCAGTTATGTGCCTATTGTCATCGCCGGGGCGTATCTTTAAGCACGTATCAAGGTCAAGACTGCCGATGGACCTCTGCTCGTTAAAAAGGACGTACGGTTCAGTGAACCCCATGGGGACGTGCCGGTCGTCGACTTTTACCCGGTGTTCGGCATCGAGCCGGAGCAGAAGACCGTCTATCTTTCTGTGAAGAGTAAGGAAAGGATGCCACCCATCTCCCAAAGGCATCTCTTTATCCCCCAGATTCTCGACGCGTGTACGGCACATGAACCCCTCCGTCGCGTGAAGCGTATAATCCAGAAAGACTTTGAATGGGAAGGGATATCCGGGGAGAGAACCGTCATATAAAAAGAAAAAATTTACCCGCGCGTGATCATCGTACTCTTCCGGATCTTCGGCAATAAATTCCATCTTGTAAATAAACCCGTGACAGGCATTATGCTCTTCCGGGTAATTAATATCCATAAAATAAGTTTCCTCCCCGAAAATGTATTTGCCGCCCTTAAGGCGGTTAGGAAAGGGAAGTAGATGTGCACCCTTAAAGACATTTCTGTCGATAAATTCCTCCAGAGTGTTATTGCCCTCGAGTACAGAATAAAGGGTGCCATTCTTTTGAAGGACGAGTTCATCGACGTTAGCGCCGAAATGAGGGATAATAGAAACATATTCGCCGGTATCAGGGTTTGTTATTCTAACGCTTTCTAACCCATCGAAAATGTCTTCTTTCACACTAAACATATCTGTAAGATCGATAGCCTTTCTCTTTTTAGTTTCCTATGACCTTCCTTAATCTCTCGGCTGCCTGTTCGGCGGTTATATCACGCTGGGGTTCTCCGAGCATCTCATATCCGACCATGAATTTTTTAACTGTCGCCGAGCGAAGAAGCGGGGGATAATAATGTGCGTGTAGCTGCCAATACGGATGATCATATTCAATGAAAGGGGCGCCGTGCCAGCCCATGGTGTACGGGAAGGATGTCCCGAAAAGTTTATCGTAACCTGTCAGATGTATCTTCAATATCTTCGCAAGCAGATCCCGCTCATCGTCCGAAAGGTCTATGATCCTTGAAACACGCCTTTTTGGCAGGAGTATGGTCTCAAAGGGCCATACCGCCCAGAAGGGGACAAGAACAGCCCAGCGTTCGTTCTCGAGGACCACACGTTCGCCTGAATCCAGTTCTTTTTCCAGATAATCCGTCAGAAGAACGGTTCCATTTTTCTCGAAATATTTCGCCTGCGTCCGGTCTTCTTTATTTGGCTCGTCCGGTAAAGCGCTGCCGGCCCAGATCTGGCTGTGCGGGTGGGGATTAGAACAGCCCATTATGGCGCCTTTGTTCTCAAAAACCTGTACCCATTTATATGTTTTGCCGAGTTCCATTGTTTGTTCGGCCCATGTATCGACTACTTTTCTGATCTCTCCGGTTGACATACCAGCAAGCGTAAGGTCGTGTCGGGGAGAAAAACAGATGACCCTGCAGGTTCCGTTTACCCATTCGGTCCTGAAGAGCGGGTCTGAGACATCTATGGAAACTTCTTTCTCGGGGAGGAGAGCCGCGTAATCGTTCGTGAATACATAAGTGCTGTCGTATTTGGGGTTCTTCTCACCACCGGCTCTGGTATTGCCTGGACAAAGATAACATTTTTCGTCATATTCGGGACGTGTATCGGGGGGGAGAGCTTCTTTCTCGCCAAGCCATGGGCGCTCAGCACGATGAGGGGAGACCAGGATCCATTCCCCGGTCAGAATGTTATATCTGCGATGCGGACTGTCTTTCGGTCCTGTTGCCATCTTCCTCCGTTAGAAATAATCTTATTAAATATAAGTATACTGTTATCGGGGGGAAAAGCAAAGACTGTAACAGTAAACTGGGAACGGATCAGGGAATCGGGAATAGTACCGGGTCCTGGGTACCAGTATCGGGCAAGTTCCAAACGCTCTCAATCTTAACCTGCCAGAACTAACCAGGTTAAAACCGTAGCGCCTAATATCCCCTTAACCTGGTTAAGATCTGTGCAGGTTAAGTTCGGCTATTCCTGTATCATGAGTATGGCAGGGTTTACCCTTGCCAAAACAGGCCATTAGAGTAATAATATTTATAATTATATACAGGATTTGACACAAAACAAGAAAAGAGTACGTTATGATGAATAAATCAAGAAGACCCCTGATCATAGGAATACCTCAAGAAGCGAGGGACTCAGAGCGAAGAGCGCCCCTTACGCCTTCTAATGTAAAATGGCTCATCGACCAAGGCCTTAAGGTAGAGGTCGTATCCTGCCCGAAACGCATTTTTGAAGACAAAGAATACAGGGATGCCGGAGCCACGGTAGTCAAAAAGACCAAAAAAGCGAACTTTATGGTCGGAATTAAAGCTCCCGAACCGGAAAACCTGCTCCCGGGTAAGGTCTACATGATCTTTTCGCATACAATGAAAGGTCAAAGGGACAACATCTCTCTCTTAAAGGAAATGTTGAAAAAAGGGGTCACGCTGATCGATTACGAGAAGATCCGCGATAACAGGGGTAAGCGAATAGTGTTTTTCGGGAGGTTTGCCGGTATCTGCGGACTTGTAGACAGCCTTCATTATTATGGCAAAAAAATGGCCCTCAAGGGCATAAAGACACCTTTCCTACAGATCAAACCCAGCTGGAAGTACCGCGATCTGGAACATCTTAAAGAAGGTGTCTCAAAAGTGGGAGAGATCATCGCGACAAAGGGGCTTAGCAAGCGCATAACGCCGTTCATCATAGGGATGATCGGCAGAGGCAACGTCTCTAGCGGAGCGCAGGAAGTCCTTGCTCTGATGAACTCTATCGAGGTGCATCCCCAGGACATGCGAAAATTCATAAGAAGCAAAAACGATGACGGGAAGCATATTTACTCCATCGTCTTTTATCGGGAAGAGAAGCTGCGCCACAAAGCCAAGAAGAAGTTCTATTTTGAGGAGTATCTCGATCATCCCGGAGTTTTCGAATCAAATATGGACAAATATATCTCCGAGCTGAACATGCTCGTGAACACCAGCTACTGGGATGACCATTACCCGCGATTGATAACGAAAAAAATGATACAAACATGTTCTAAAAGAAAGAACTTTCGCCTGCAGTTCATCTCCGACATATCCTGTGATGTGGAAGGAGCCGTAGAGTTGACGTACAAGACGACGACCCAGAAAAAACCGGTTTACACATATGACCCCGTGACTAACAGCTTTAAAGATGGCGTTAACTCCCGCGGAATATCTATCCTCGCGATAGATAATCTGCCCACTGAACTCCCCGCGGATTCGTCAGAAAATTTCAGCGACATAATAAGGGAATATGTATATCAGGTGGCCGCGCATGGGTCCAAAGATATAGTTGATCACATCGCCTTGCCTCGGGAGATACGGGAGGCTACGATAACCCAGAGAAACAGCCTGACGGACAGCTACCAGTATTTAAAATGGCACCTGCAATGACAAAAAACACTAGAAAAAAAAGTTCCCTGACAATACTTGCCATAGGCGATATCGCCGATTTTGATTCTTTCTGCAAACTCGACAAGGAAAAACGATACATCAATAAATGCGGGATAGAATACAAAGCTATCGACTACGACCACATACTCAAAAAAGGGGAACTGGACATACTCACAAAAAACACCGTTATTTTTCCTTTCTTTCCGTTCAAATACTGGGACAAGAACATCGAACACAAAAAGTACCGCGGTCTTTACGGAAACATTTCTTTCAGTAAAAAGTTTCTTACTTTCTGTAAACTCGTTGACCGCAATATCGACATGATGTTCGCCGGCAAAAAATATATTTTCATGAACGACCTCCAGAAATGCGCTCTTTATCGTGACAAAAAGACGGTAATGACACTTCTCAAGAAGAAAGGGGTAAAAGTTCCCGCGACCTTCTACACGAAAAGTGCGAAGAGGATAAAAGACCTGCTTTTTCGCGGAAAGAAGATCTTCATCAAACCGAGATGCGGATCTATGGGGAAGGGGATAACGTATCTGGAAGAGGGTTCCTGGAAAACCAATTTTAAGGTAAGGAAAAACAAAATAAGTAACCGGCATTCCGATTACGGCTGGAAGTTCAGGAACGTGACGGGCAATTCCTCGTTCCTAAGAGACCTACTTCGAAGGGATCTGCAGATAGAAGAAGCAGTAGATACCCTCGTTATAGGTGACCATAAAGTGGATTTCAGGGTTTACGTGTTCTCCGGGAAAGCCCTCTACGTATATCCGCGGCTCAACTCCAGGGATTCCGTTACAACAAACATATCCCAGGGTGGTAAAGGCCGTCCGGGTATCCTAAAAAAGATCCCCAAAAAAGTGGTGGCCATGATAGAGAAAGAAAGCGTTAAGGCCGCAAAAGCGCTCGGCCTCGGTCTAGCGGGCGTAGACGTCGTGGTCGACCAGGACATGAAGAACGCTTACATCGTAGACATAAACATGTTTCCGGGATTACCTAAAAGACGTACTATCAACTTAGCCCGGGTTATGGTAGACGAAATAGCGAGCAAACGAACTAAATACTGAATACTATATACTAAATACAAATGGAGGACATGATCATTCAACGAGCCGCCGAAACCGACTGGCCTTATATAAAAGAAAAGCTGGTAAAATATATGCTGGACTCTGACGATGCAGACTGGCCTCAGTTCTTTGTCGCGAAAGAAAACGACAAGACAATAGCTTTCGCCAGGCTGAAAGATCACGGCAGCTATTTTGAACCCGCTTCTGTGGGGGTGGACTACTATCACAGAAAGTCTGGTATCGGAACAGAAATTCTCACGTTCCTTGTCGGAGAGGCTAGAAGGCTGGCTCCTGAAAAAGAAATTTACGCGGTTACACACCGTCCGGAATTTCTGAAGAAAAGCGGCTTTGAAGAAATCTCCGATGGTCCGAAAGAGATGGAATGGAAACGGCAGAATAAATGCATCCATCCGGAGGATGCCGCTATATTGAGATATGCAGGGTAAATTGTGAACAGTAAACAGAATTTGGGAAGAGGGAATGGAGAATGGAGAATGGGGAATAGTGGCACAATTCCCTGTTCCCTATTCACGATTCCCAAAAATTGTGCCCAGGATTATCTATAACTATGAAATGTACTAAGTGCAAAAAAGGACTGATGATCGAAACCTCTATGCGGAAACTGGACATCTCTGTAAAGTGGCTTCTCATTTTTATTTTAGTAATTATCATCTATTTTGTGGTTTACGGAATGTTATCTCGCAAATCCGGATCAGACAGCGCAATGCCCATCTTTGTGGGATTATCGCCATTGGTATTCGGCCCGCTTGTCATGCAATTCAGGCGAAGAAAAAACGTCCACGGCTGGAAATGCCCTGTTTGCGGAAATTTCATACGGGAAAAGGACGTTGGCTGAGAAGTCATAGCTTACGAGTCACTTCTAAGTCACCTGTGCGCGATACCCCATAAGCAAGATATCTCTGGACAAAAAACGTTTCGTAAATACCTTTCAATAGCTTATAATGATAGAAAAGGGAGAGCTGATGAAGAAGAAACAGGTAAAAAAGATTCTTGCCGGCATGGGGATTGTGAGCCTTATCTCAAGTGTAGGGTTCCTGACTTCCGCGCAAGCGGGACAAAGCGGGTCCTCCGATTCAGGATCTTGCGGGAAGGGTTCTTGCGGCTCAAAAAACGCCACTACCGAAGCGTCAGCAAAGTCTTCCTGCGGGAAGGGTTCCTGTGGTAAAGGTGCTGCCGGGGCAAACGCGAAAGGCTCATGCGGGAAAGGCGCCGCCAACACAGCCGGCGCTACTGAATTTTCCGGAGAAGACATTCCGTATTGATCAAGAGCCGATCAGCTCTATAGTTACAATGGGGGGATGGGATGATCATCCCGCCCCCCATTCAGCATTACCTCAAAACGGTTCTTATGCACACTACTCATAAAGAACAGCTCGAAGATCTCTATCCTGTATCCTGCTCGATACTCGAACATGATCTTATAGAAAGGTTAGCTTCCAAAACAAATGAACCTTTCGACCCCGAGGATCTGGCAGATATTTTAGAATTCTTCTGCAGCGATGACAATATTCCGGACTTCATCCCTGAACTCGCCCGTCTGGAATGGACTTTCAATAAAGTAAAAACTTCAGATGTCGATCTGCTCGCAGACTCGGACGCAACAGAAATAAACCCATCTCTTGAGGTGGTCGATCTTTCATGGAAACTTTCCTCATTTCTCACTGGTAGCCCGACTGCAAGTCCCGAAAAAAACAACGAATGGGCGCTCATCTGGAAAGACCCCACAACCGGTGAGGTCAGGGTCAAGGCGGCCTCAAGCGAAGATTTACTCGCCCTTAAGATGATCGCGGAAGACCTTGCTCTGGACAAAGCCGCAGAACAAGGGAATGTTCCAGTAGAATGTATATGGATAATATTCTCTAACGCGACTAAAGAAGGAATACTTATCGAACCACGCTCATGCATTAGAAGGCGTGTCGGCTCATCTGACGACCCCGAGGAATTTCAGAGCGCGGATACTTTTACTCTGCAATGGCACATAACAAATACCTGTGACCTTCATTGTAAACATTGTTACGACCGCAGTGAAAGATCACCGCTCACGCTTAACCAGGCGCTGGGTATCCTCAACGATATGCGTTTCTTCTGTAAAAAAAGGCATGTCCAGGGGCACGTATGTTTCACCGGCGGCAACCCCTTCATGCACGTAGATTTTTTTGACATCTATGCTGAGACCGTCAAACGGGGGTTTTCCACATCTATCCTGGGAAATCCCGTCCCCCGTGAGAAGATCCAGAAACTTATAAATATACGTAAACCCTTTTATTTCCAAGTAAGCCTTGAAGGGCTTGAAGAACATAATGATCACATCCGTGGTAAAGGGCATTTCCTGAGTATTATCGAATTTTTAGAGGTTTTGCGTGACTTAAACGTGTCCACTGCCGTAATGCTTACTCTTACAAAAGATAATATAGACCAGGTTATACCTCTGGCAGAAAAACTGCGTGGCCATACTGAATATTTCACCTTTAACCGTCTTTCAAGAGTGGGAGAGGGCGCCAACCTTTTTCTCCCTACGCCTAAAAAATATGAGGCTTTTCTGGAACTTTATGTAAAAGCTTCTGAAAACAATCACATTATAGGATTCAAGGACAACCTTATAAACATAACCCTGCATAATCAAGGAAGTCCGACCTTTGACGGCTGCACGGGTTACGGTTGTGGCGCGGCGTTCAACTTTCTTACAGTCCTGCCTGACGGAGAAACTCACGCGTGCCGTAAATTTCCTTCACCGGTAGGCAATGTGGTAACGCACACCATCGCTGATGTCTACGATTCCCGGAAAGCCGCACTTTACCGAAAAGGACCCAGTGAGTGCACGGGCTGCGCTCTTGTAAGATCCTGCAAAGGATGTATGGCTATCTCGCACAGCCAGGGGCTTGATGTTTTTAAGAATAAAGACCCATATTGTTTTATACGTTGACAAAATACTATACCAGCAACTAAAACCAAAACTATTGACTAAAACGAGATAGGTTTTACTATATACTAAATACTAACCTACGGGAGCTTTCTTGAATTTCGGTTTCTTGCTATTTAACGGAATGGAAGAGCTTGACCTTGTCGGGCCCTGGGAAATGATCACCACATGGGGTGCCTATGCCGGGGGACCGGACAACTGTCTTATGATAGCCGAGACACCGGAACCTGTTAGATGTTACAACGGAATGAACGTTATACCTCATGCTACTATAGATATCGCGGCAAAACTCGATTATCTGCTTGTCCCGGGCGGAATGGGAACACGAAAAGAAGTCAACTACGCGGCGCTTGTGGATTACGTCACCGCTCAGGAAAAGACCTGTAAAGCGATCCTTTCTGTTTGTACGGGGGCATTTATCCTGCATGCCGCGGGCCTCCTGCATGGTAAAAGAGCTACTACACACTGGATGTCATTAAATCGATTAAAAGACCTGGGCGATGTTGAAGTCGTGGAAGAACGTGTAGTCAAAGACGGAAAAATATGGACCTCCTCAGGCGTTTCCGCCGGCATAGATCTGGCCCTGGCTTTCATAAAGCATGAATCCGGGGAAGACGCGGCCGGGAAAGTGCAGGCCCTCACCGAATATTATCCCTCAGGCAAGAAATACGGGAAATAGCCTCCATTATCCAAAGACCTTTCCTTAACCCTAAATTAACACTCAGGGGGTATACTTAAAGTAGTTGAGTACGGGTATTCTTAGGAAGGAGGAGAAGATGGAAACCAGGGATCTTACCAGCTGCTGGGACTTTTTCAAATGTGAGCATACCGATTGCCCCGCTTATGGTAAAAAAAGCCACTCATGCAGATGCTGGATCATCGCCTCTAAATATGTCGATTGTCCCGCCGGAGTTGGCATCACCGACGGCATGAAACATTGCTGGGAATGCCCGTACTTCATAGCCAAACATCCCGAATTTGACAAAATAACGTCATATTCACGCACAAACCACAACTATCCGCGTTACCTCGTAGTTTAGAGTATATGTTCATGGTAAAGTATTCGCGAAGCTGTGAACGTAAACTGTGAACGGATAAGAGAATCGGGAGTAGTACCGGGTTCTGGGTACCGGGTACCGAGAAACCCGATACCCGGTACTCGATACTCGGTACCAGTATCGGGCAAGTTCCAAACGCTCTTAATCTCAATCTTAACCTTACAAGTGGGTTGTTGTTTTGGTTCAGACCACACCATCCACAAAACCCATCGCGACCTTGCGAATATGCCTCCGCATCATTATACTTAGGAATGAGGGTATTGGCGCTGCGTCTTACCTGCCAGATCTAACCAGGTTAACACTATAGGGTCTAATTACCGCTTAACCTGGTTAAGATATGTGCTGGTTAAGGCAGTTTTAAACTAAATACTAAATACTAAAATGACAATAGCTAACATAAAAACCGCCTTAAGACGCACCGCAAGCAAGGAACAAGCTCGCGTCCTGCAAGGCTTCTTCAAGACCGGCCCCGGTGAATACGGCGAAGGCGACATCTTTATCGGAGTAAAAGTTCCTGCGATCCGTACGGTAGTAAAAGAACATAAAGATCTAGCGCTAAAAGACACACTGACAATACTCCGCTCACCGATACATGAAGAAAGACTCCTGGCACTGCTTATTCTGGTACTAAAATACGCTAAAGAGAGCGTGGCGACACAAGAGAAGATCTACAAAACATATCTAAAGAATACTCGCTACATAAACAACTGGGATCTTATAGATCTTACCGCGCATCATATTGTGGGCGCCTATCTTTCCGACAAGGACAAAAAACCGCTATACAAGCTTGCCCGATCAAAAGATCTCTGGGAAAAACGCATATCGATACTTGCCACGTTCCATTACATAAGGAACGGCAAGTTCTCAGATTCGCTGAAAGTCTCAAAGATACTCCTAAAAGACGACCACGATCTTATTCACAAAGCCGTCGGCTGGATGCTGCGCGAGATAGGGAAGAGGGACATGCAGGCCGAAGAAAATTTCCTAAAAAAACACTATAAAACCATGCCCCGTACAATGCTAAGATACGCCATCGAACGCTTCCCCGAGAAAAAGAGCCTATCTTACCTCCACGGTAAAATTTAAAATATTCTCGATGCTGGATTCTAGATACTAGATTCTTGTTCTGTTTTTACAAGCATCTCTCGTCCGCCGTAGCCTTGGCGAAGGAGGAAGAATCGAGCATCTAGCATCTAACTCTGCCTAATGTTCGAATTGAAACTAACCAGGTTATAAATGAGGGGGGTAGTGTACTGCTCTCAAAAAGGTCGACGGACGACAGAGTACAGTTCCCAGGTGAAGTGAAAAGGGAAATCGTCATCCCCGCGGAAGCGGGGATCCAATAAAATATTTTGACTTTTATTTGATCCCGGATATCCCTTGCCTGGCGCGGGATTCCGGAATGACGTTCGAGACTTACCCACGGCCTCAAGTAATCGACAGCTGCTTATCAAACCCCGCTATCTTAAATACCTTTTTCACATTGGGATGAACGTTGATAACAGAAAGGTTACCGGGACCGACTTCTTTTGCTACTCTCAGGCACATCCTTAAGAATGAGGAAGCAACGTAATCTATACCCCGCATATTAAAGACAACAGGGGCTTTCGATTCCTCAACCTTACTGAAAAGCTCGTCCTCGATCTTCTGACAGTTGGCGGTATCCAGACGTTCCTCGAAAGTACAAACCAGATTCGATTCATCCGTTATGTCTGATTCCAGAATATATTTAACCATGTAAAAGCCTCCTTGTTAATCATTCATGTTGAACTTTTTCTCAATAGCATTCGCGTCAAGAGATTCGTCAAAATACAGTTTCTGATCAAAATGTTCAAAACGCCTGTTTATCCGACGCCTGGCAATACGCTGAATGTTAAGCAGATTTTTCGCGGTGATATTGTCGGTCGTTATGTTTTTTCCGCCAGATCCACATCCAAGTGTAAAAGAAGTGTCGAGCGTGTTAAATATCCCGCCCACGGCACCCTGAGATGACGGCTGGTTGACTAGAATACGGCCGGCATTCATAACGGAAGAGAACTCCCTGATCTTTTCCTCGTCATTAGAATGAATGCTTGCTGTATGGCCTGTGCCGCCATAAAAATTCAGGTCTATGCACTGGTTGACAGCGTCTGCGAATCCTCCTACTTTATAGAAAGCAAGTATCGGAGCCAGTATCTCACCGGAAAGGGGATACTCTTTTCCTATTCCTTCCAGTGGGACCAGAAGCAGTTGGGTGTCTTCCGGAACATCGATGCCGGCCATTTTCGCTATCTCCGTCGCGGGTTTCCCGACTATAGCCGGACTCATAAGAGACCGCTTGGGATCGTATGCCACTTCTTCAAGCGCTTTCACTTCCTGTCTTGAGAGGAAATAACAGTTTTGCTTTTTAAATTCTTCAATGACTTTGTCCGCGATAGCTCTTTCCGCGACGACTGACTGCTCACTGGCGCAGACTGTGCCATTATCAAAAGTCTTGGATAGTATGATCTGCTCGACGGCAAAATGAGCGTCCGCCGTTTTTTCTATAAAAGCGGGCACATTCCCGGGTCCGACACCTATCGCAGGCGTCCCGGAAGAGTAGGCTGCGTGCACAAGGCTGGATCCTCCGGTAGCAAGGATCAGGGAGAGGTCCTTATGGGCCATAAACTCATGCGTCGCGTCCTGACTGACCTCAGTAAGCCATTGCACGCAATCTTCCGGAGCATCTTCCTTCAGCGCGGTTTCATAACATATACGCGCCGTTTCGGTAGAACAGTTTATCGCGCTTGGATGAGGTCCGATTATAATAGGGTTTCTGGTCTTTAAAGCTATAAGGATCTTGAACATCACGGTAGAAGTGGGGTTGGTCACCGGTATCATAGCGAAGATGGGGCCCATCGGCTGGGCGATCTCAACGATACCAGTTTCTTCATTTTCAGAAATTATCCCAACCGTTTTCAGATCCTTGATATCTTCGTATACGAACTGTGTCGCGACGACGTTCTTAATGACCTTATCTTCCCATTTACCTTTTCCGGTCTCATCATAAGCTAGTTTCGCGAGTTTTACGCGATTATCGAACGCGGCTTCATATACGGCACGGACGATACGGTCGGTATGCTCCTGGGTAAGCTGGCTGAAAACAGCCGCGGCGGTGGTGGCTTTTTCCATCATTTGATCTACGTTGATTGCACTGCCCATTTTTCTGCCTCCGGTTAGAATTGTCTAAGAAAGGTCTTCTTAAGTATGATTCTATCAATCTACATATAAAAAGTCAAAAGACTTATCCATTTGCTTGTAATAACTCTAAAGTAAGGTAATATATGAATATGTTATCCTTAGTACGGAACAGAAGCATAGCGTTTAAGCTTGTATTATTTATTCTTTCAAGCTGCGTTATCATCTTCGCGGGTATCTTCACTTATAATTACGGCGTCTCGCGGAGAATGCTTGTTAATAAGATAGAAGATTCCGCAAGGAACCTGATCTCCGGAACCGTCAGTAAGATCGAATCAAAAATACTACCTGCCGAAAAAGTACCGGAATTTCTTTCCATTGCCATGACAAAACCGGATATAGGCAAAGATGACATAATAGGTCTTTTGCGTATGGTGCTGGAGAAAAACCCCGAGATATACGGTTCCGCGATAGCATTCGAACCCTATGCGTTCGACAAGGATCAGGTATATTATTCGCCTTATGCATGCAGAAAAAATGGCACTATAGAGTTCACCGATCTTGGTACAGATGAATATGCCTATCCTAAATGGGGCTGGTATAAAACACCAAAAAAACTGGATCGTCCCGTATGGAGCGAACCCTACTATGATACGGGAGGGGGAGAAACCCTGATGGTGACCTACTCGGTGCCTTTTTACAGGGAAACCGCCGGCAAAAAAAAGTTTACCGGCATAGTCACAGCTGACCTGTCTCTTGCATGGCTCGAGAAAATGGTCTCCTCACTCAAGATAGGAAAGACAGGGTACGGGTTTCTTGTATCTAAAAAAGGAATGCTGATCACACATCCCGACAAGAGCCTTGTTATGAAAAATTCAGTCCTCAAGATGCCTTCGAAAAAAAACATGTACTTGTTTGAAGTAGGAGACGAGATGGTTAATGGAGAGATCGGTTTTGTCCCGACCAAAGATGCCGCCACAGGAAAGAGGATATGGATAGCATACGCTCCTGTCCCTGCGACTGACTGGTCTTTAGCGGCAGTCTTCCCAAAGGGCGAACTGATGGAAGACCTCCACAACCTTAACAGAATAGTCTTACTCATAGGATCTCTGGGGCTCTTCTTCCTTACCGCAGTGATATATCTCTTCTCAAACTCTATAACTAAGCCCCTTAAACTTTTGGCATCAAGGACCAGGGACATAGCAAAAGGTAACATGGATTTTGACCTGCCGATCTCGGACTCTAAAGACGAAGTCGGAAGTCTTGCCCGGGCTTTAAGATACATGAAAACCGAGCTTAAAGATTATATCAGCAGGCTAACAAAGACCACTCAAGAAAAAGAAAAGATCCAAAGCGAGTTAAAAATAGCCAGAAGGATACAGCTGGGCACGTTGCCCCGGGTTATCCCACCTTTTACAGGCAGAGACGAGTTCGAGATCTGCGCCACGATGAGAGCGGCAAAAGAAGTAGGCGGAGATTTCTACGATTTTTATTTTATTGACGATAAACATCTCGCTTTTACGATCGGCGATGTGTCTGGTAAAGGCGTTCCCGCTGCCATCTATGTGGCCATAGCTAAGACCTATATACAATCGATAGCAAAGGTTGTAAAAGAACCTGAAGAGATCCTGACCCGGGTGAACAAAGCGCTTGCACATGACAATATCGCAGCTATGTTCGTAACTGTTTTCTTCGGAATATTGAATATAGAAACAGGAGAGATGCGCTATTCAAACGCGGGACATAACCTCCCTATGATAATACGCAACGGGAAAGATCCAGAATTTTTCGAGAAACCCAGCGGTTGTGTGTTGGGCGCGTTTGAAGACGCCCCTATGGGGGAAGGGAAAACACAGTTCCATCCGGGAGATACCCTGTACATGTATACCGACGGTGTCACCGAAGCTATGAACATTAATAAAGAAGAGTTTACGGATGAACGTCTAAAGGAAAGGCTTACCATCCATAAAGATGATTCAATAAAGAAAATGGTCGAAGGAACTTTTGCCGCGGTAGAAGCTTTTGCCCGCGGCGCGGAGCAGGCAGATGACATAACGATCCTTATTTTGAGATATTTTGGAAAAGAGGGACCCGGCAAACATGCCGGAAAAAGTGAAGAATACCAGATAAAAAATGAGATCCCGCAGATCCGCGTGTTAGCAAATTTTATGGAAGAATTCGGAAAGAAAAACGGTATTCCCGACGACCTGATGAATGACGTCAACCTGTCACTGGAGGAACTCATCCACAATACTATCTCTTACGGATATGAAGACGGTTCCCTTCATTTTATTGACGTGCGTATAAGACTGAAGGACAAAGAGCTCCTGCTGGAGATCGTCGATGACGCAAAGGCTTTTAATCCGTTGGAAACTCCCAAGCCCGATGTTAACAAACCTCTTGAAGATAGGACGGTAGGCGGTTTGGGGATATTCATCGTTCGCAACATCATGGATAAAGTGGAATACAAACGCAAAAAAGATAAAAACATTCTGATCTTGAAGAAAGCTATATGAGCAGCAACTACTACTCGATCTTGATCTTAACCTCAACCTTAACCTGCAACGTTATATGAAATGCCCCGACTGCAAAATAGAGATGGAAGTCATCGACCGCCAGATCGACCGGAGTTCTAAAGCCGACCTGACGCTTACGGAAAAATTCAAGATACTCAGGTGCCCCCGATGCTATATGGAAATAGAGGCGGGCGACGAAGATTATGAATCGGATGAATAACTAAAAGGAGGGACAATGTCAATATTCAAAGAACTTGATGGGAGAGCCCACAGACTGAGCGCGATGGATATAGGACTCATAAAATGGTGCATGCTCATCTGCGGCCTTATTATCGCCAAGGTATTCCCGCAGCTGCTGGACGTAAGCTACCTGAAGCTTATAATCATAGCAGTCCTTCTGGGAATAAAGCCTGTTTATGTATTCTGGATCAAAAAGGACAAGGAGGAAAATAATAATGGAAAAGACTGAACTTAAAAACAAAATAGCCGAGCTTATCAATAAACCGCAGATGGCGTCGGTAGCCACGGTAAAAGACAGTAAACCCTGGGTACGTTATATGATGCTTAATGGCCAGCCGGATCTGACGCTTTACACTTCAACGTTTTCTGCCGCAAGAAAAGTCGAACAGATCCGAAAAAACAGCAATGTCGATGTCATTCTCGGCGGGGATGAGAAGAATTTCAAAGATCCGCATGTCAATATACAGGCTACAGCCGAGATCTGTACAGATATTGAAACAAAGACAAAGTGCTGGGATGAACACTTGAGCCAATTTTTCTCAGGCCCCGAGGATCCAAATTTCTCGGTAATCAAGATATCACCACAAGTGATCGAATACACCTGTGGTAACGCGATGAAACCGGAAGTATACGTAGTAGATTAAGGTCAAGGTTGAGGTTGAGAACAATCCCGGGAAACACCCGCAACTTAATCTCAATCTTAATCTTAACCTTAACCTCCTTAGCTAGTTAAAAAACACCTTAAAGAGCACCCATGGACAATAAAAAGACAACATTCTTAACCGCGCCATTGACGGGTACGGGAATCATCCTTATCCTGATGAGCGCTTTCGATATTATCCCCAGATGGGACAATGTCTTGATCTTCCTCGGCCTGGCTTGTCTCATTATAGCCGGGGTTATAAAGAAAGTGGCAAAACAGGGAGAGTAATTGCTGGCGTTTTAACTTAGGAGCATCCAATGAAAACTTTAGCATCCATTATAACGCTCAGTCTTCTCATCAATATATCCGTCCCCGTCCATGCCGGCGAACGGGGAAACATAGGCTTCGGTTTCGGTACCCAATTTCATAAACATCAGAATGCCCAGTTAAAAACTGCCGGAATAAATTTTTTCCGGCTTTACGGGGAATCGGATAACGCGGTAACCACGCAATCCATAAAAAAGGGAAAAACAACCGTAGAGGTTGGGGCGAATCCAACATTCACCGAAGACGGCGTGGTAATTGACGTTGTCGCCTTCGCTACCGGAAAAGGGGCAAATTACAGAAAATGGAAAATAACAGACATTAAGATGGATGTAGGCGGAGAGTTGCTGCGTACCGTAGACGGGGATATTTTCTGGGTCGCTCCCGGAGAGGCTAAGACCAGACCCGCGGCGGTCGCTGTTACCGCTATCAATGCTTACGCGCCGTCAACCTCATCCGCGCCGGAACAACCTGCCCAGAGCGGGGGAGCATGCACTCCGGGACAGCCCTGTGGTCCGTCCGGCAGCAGCACCCCAGGAACTCAAGGAGGCCAACCTGCCGAGGAAAAGGGAGTCCAGCAGAGCGAAGCAGACAGGGCAACTACCGCGGCAGCCATGGGACTTCTGGTCACACAGGCAACCGGAGAGATAGCCGGCCGCAAAGATACTTTTCACATACCGAAAGACATGTTAAAGGATATCGATCCTGAAAAAGATTACATTAAAATAAAAGCCGAAAACCCCAATACCAATAAAACGGTCAAGGTAAAGGCAAAAGTCCCCGAGATGCTCGACTCCGTAAAGACCGTCGGCATAGAGTACTTATATTGATAATTCTGCGTCTTACCCACTTGTCATCCCGCCTGTCCGCCATAGCCCAATAACATATAAATAGTTCGGCGACGGCGGAAGCGAGTCGAGGGATCTAACATAGGGTTTAGGGTCCCGGACCACCGATCAAATCCAAATGTCAAAATCCAAATGACAAATGAAATCCAAGGGACAAAACCCAAAAGTAGCGTTTCTTTTGGATTTCGGATTTTTATGATTCCCTTGGATTTTGGGCTTAGGATTTTGGATTTATACATCCGCCCCAATTCCCTGATCACTCGGTACCCGGTACCCGATACCCGGTACTGTTTTTTGTCCCTGATGTCCCAATCTCCTAGTCCCTGATAACCCGATCCCCCGATATCCTGGCTCCTACTCACGAGCATCTAGAATCTAACTCGATACCCGGTACTGGTTTTTGTCCCTGATATCCCAATATCCTGATCCCCTGATAACCTAACCTCTGTTAGTTCTTTAAAAAGTTGCTTTTTCGACTCAGGAGGGCATACTTTAATTAAAGAAACCGTGGCATATCTCCTTGAATAAAGGGGATATTTTATTGCCCACTTAGTAAAAAGTTTTAGCAACGGTTGGAGGTAAGTCATGAAGGTACTTTGCATAATAATCGCCATAGGGCTCCTATTAACATTTGCCTGCTCTCAGACTGTTTTTTGTGAAGAACCATGTCCTCTTATAAAAATAATGCCTAAAGCGGGACTGCATACCGAGCCCGGGCCGCGATTAAGAACAGACCCTCAGAAGGGTTGGGAAGTGTTCAACCCTGTTCAGGTTGCCTCCGCGCCGCGCGAATGGCATAACGAAGTGGGGGACACTATCAAAAAGACATCTTCCACAGGAAAGGGTCCTTTATGGGCAAAGGTGGCGACATCTATTACAGGCACCAAGAACAGGGACGGCGAACCCATGTTCGGCCTGAAAATGAAGTTGTGATCTAGCGTTTTCTACGAGCATCTAGCTCAATACCCGTTACCTCCATTTGTCATCCCGCCTGTCCGCCATAGCCCAATAACATATAAATAGTTCGGCGACGGCGGGAGCGAAGCCGAGGGATCTAACATAGGGTTTAGGGTCACGGACCACCGATCAAATCCAAATGTCAAAATCCAAATGACAAATGAAATCCAAAGGACAAAACCCAAAAGTAGCGTTTCTTTTGGATTTCGGATTTTTATGATTCCCTTGGATTTTGGGCTTAGGATTTTGGATTTATACATCCGCCCCTAATTCCTGATCATTCCGCTCGAAACGACAGAAGTATTGTCATCCCGAGCGCAAAGTCCGCCGTAGCCAGATAAACCTAAATAGATTGGCGAAGGAGGAAGGAGGAAGAATCTAACTAGCGCCTACTGTCCCAGATATCCCAATATCCTGATATCCTAGATCTTCCTATCCTTTTTCCCTTTTCCTTTTTACTTTATCCTTAAAACCCGATACCCGCATGCCCGCCGAAGCTTTAGCGAAGGAGGGGTACCCGATACCCGGTACTGTTTTTCTCCCTGATAACCTAATACCCCAATATCCTAATCCCTGATATCCCGATACCCGGTACTCGATACCCGGTACTGGTTTTTGTCCCCGATCACCCGATACCCGGTACTCGATACCCGGTACTGGTTTTTGTCCCTGATATCCCGATCTCCTAGTCCCTGATTCCCTGATCCCCTGATATCCTAATCCCTGATCACTGTTTCGCGTTTTACCTGCGAGTGTGATATTTCGTCTAAGGGTATTCGGTTACGTCTTTGGGATCGTTAAAGGGTTTACGGTTGGGTCCAGCCTCAACCCATAGACGACAGACGATTCGATAGCCATAACCCTCCAACGTAAACCGAGTTCGTCCCCGATATCCCGATACCCTAACTCACATCTTATCCTTGCGCCCTTACGCCCAAATCTGCTATCATCTATCCATGGAACCGATCCTCTACATGGCTCCCGTACAAGGCGTCACAAATTGCACTTACCGAAACGCGTATTCCCGGTCTTTTGCCGGTTACGACCGTTGCGTAACACCCTTCATTAAAAGTACTGCCGGCAGAAAGTCTAGTCTCAAGGATATCTTGCCCAAAACAAACGATGTGTCATTTGAGATCATCCCCCAACTACTGGACAATAACCCGAAGACTTTTATCTCCGCAAGCAAAGGTATCTTCGACCTGGGATATAAAACTGTTAACTGGAACCTGGGATGTCCGCTTCCGATGGTCAGAAAGAAGAAACGTGGGTCGGGGCTACTCCCGTTCACCTCTGATATTGTCAGGTTTCTCGAAAAGGTGCTTCCTCAGGCGCAAGGGAGCGTATCTCTCAAGGTCAGGCTTGGCGCGAAAGACAAAGGAGAGCTCCTAAAACTTCTCCCCCTGCTAAATGATCTGCCATTAGAAGAGATCATCATACATCCCCGCACAGGAACGCAAATGTACAAAGGAGTGGCCGACATCTCTTCTTTTGAAGAATGTCTTTCCTTGACCACTCATACGATCGTTTATTCGGGAGATATCACTTCTTGCGATAAGTTCCACGCGTTGGCAAAGAAATTTCCTGCTATAAACCGCTGGATGATCGGGCGGGGAGGTATTGTCGACCCTTTCCTGCCGGAAGAGATAAAGGGACTCCGCGCCAATACCAAACAGGAAAAACTGGATATATTTATAAGGTTCCATGATGACATCTTCATGGCATACCAGAGCATACTTAGCGGACCGGCGCACCTTATCGGCAAGATGAAAGAAAAATGGCGGTTTTGGGTGCAGGCATATGAAGGAGGCGACCGTCTTTTCCTTGAAATATCGAAGGCAAAAACCGTAGACGAATATAGAACATGTGTCGACAAATTTTTTTCCAAAAAGCTACAGGTCCTCCCGGAGGGGCGAACGTGAACCTTATCCTTTTACTAAAAGAAGATCTTATTGCGGGCAGTGATCGCGTACGCCTGTCAGGGCGTCGGCATAAGCATATCCGCGATATCCTGAAGTCTTCTGTCGGCAATGACCTATGCGTAGGAGTAGAAGGCGGACAAATAGGCAAAGCCCGGCTACTGGCGATCGACGATAAGACAGTCGAGATGGAGGTAATTTTAGAGAAAGACCCGCCCCCGCCGATGCCGCTTACCTTGATACTGGCCCTGCCCAGACCGCTCGTCCTTAGAAGGGTATTGCTTCACGCGACCGTCCTCGGAATAAAAAAGATCATTTTGATACATTCTGAACGAGTCCAAAAAAGTTATTGGATGAGTCCCGCTCTCAGCGATGAAAAAATACGGGAACATTTGATCCTGGGGCTTGAACAGGCAAAGGATACCGTTATCCCCGAGATTCTGTTCCGCAAAGGGTTTAAGCCTTTTGTAGAGGACGAACTCCCAGAGATGACCAAAGGTTCGCGGGCATTTGTCGCCCATACCGAAGGAGACTCAAGAGCTCCGGTCAAAAGCGACAAGCCTGCCATACTTGCGATAGGTCCGGAAGGGGGCTTTATTCCTTATGAAATAGAAAAACTTGTAAAAAGCGGATGTAAAGCTGTCAACTTCGGCGAACGCGTCATGAACGTAGAAACAGCTGTCGTCGCCTGCGTCTCGAAACTCATGTAATCCAACGTCCAATACCTGATATCCCGATCTCCTAGTCCCTGATTCCCTAATTCCCCGATATCCTAATCCCTGATCCTGTTTCGCGTTTTACCTGCCAGTGTGGTATTTCGTCTAAGGGTATTCGGTTACGTCTTTGGAATTGTTAAAGGGTTTACGGTTGAGTCCAGCCTCAACCCATAGACGACAGACGATTCGATAGCCGTAACCCTCCAACGTGATCCGAGTTCGTCCCCGATACCCGGTACTCGATACCCGGTACTGTTTTTTGTCCCCAATATCCCGATCTCCTAGTCCCTGATTCCCTAATCCCCCGATATCCTAATCCCTGATCCTGTATCGCGTTTTACCTGCCAGTGTGGTATTTCGTCTAAGGGTATTCGGTTACGTCTTTGGAATCGTTAAAGGGTTTACGGTTGGGTCCAGCCTCAACCCATAGACGACAGACGATTCGATAGCCGTAACCCTCCAACGTGATCCGAGTTCGTCCCCGATACCCAGTACTCGATACCCGGTACTGTTTTTTGTCCCCAATACCCCGATTCTCGGATATCCCGATAGCGTCATCATAACCACTTCAAGCACAACCACTTACAAACCGTTAAAAATACAATAGCTATAACTATTTGTTGACCTAACAGTACTTCCTTTGTATAATATTAACAGTTATGCATTATATATGCGAGGTAATAAAAGGGAGTTATGTCAAAACCACACTTCAAATTTAAAACATGCCTAAGGAAGGCTATGGCTATTACTATAGCCTTCGTCTTTCTTTTTAATACTATTTTTACTGAGGTTTCCAGGGGGCTGTCTGTTCAGACTCCGTTTGCTCCCATCATGAACCCGTATATACAATTCGATATCGGCGCGGAATCAACACTCATCGGAATACTATCCCAGATCAACAGCGGCGAGAAACTTAATGATGAACTTATGCGCGCGTTTGAAGCCCGGCTGACTCCGCCGAAAAACGCGAACGGCGCAAGATATACTTTCGATTTCAGGACCGAGACAGGCAAACGCAAAGAGGGAAATAATTGGGTAATACCGTCCTCAATAGAATTGGATAACGTTACACGTGATTTTGAAACTGTTGTTTCACCGGGCATGATGATCATCGAGATGAGAAAAACCCGACCACACACTATCCGCTTAAAAAAACCCGACGAAGGCGCACAGGTGAGACAGGGAACGGGAGAAGAGTTACCAGTTATCAGTCATCAGTCATCAGGGGAAGCGGGCACAGATACACACCAGTCCGCCGACTTGTCCGCCATAGCTTTAGCGAAGGAGGAAGCCTTGGCGAAATCGGAAAATACGAGAAAATCAACACACACCGGTGCTCTGGGGCAGGTCAAGGCGTTTTGGAATGACTTGCGACTTTTTGTGTATAAAAGGCTGCTGCTTAAGTATGAAAATAAGTTACGCGAACTAACTGAGGCGACAAAAATCATATCCCTCTATACCCTCAAGGGTGTAAAGAAAAGGGTACCCATACCTTTATCGATAGCTTCCTCACACTACGACAAAAAGGCAGCACGCTTAACAGAAAGAAAGTTCACGCTGAAAAGAAAAATAAAAGAACTGTCTTCCGAAGTCGGCGAGGGCACAGAGGCCCGCCAGGGAACGGGGGAAGAGTCGCCAGTAATCAGTCATCATTCATCAGCGGCCACTAACACTGCGATTTTATTTAACATACTGTATGATCCGGCTCTGAGGGGTAAAGAGTTCACCCTTGAAGACATCGCGAAACACCCGCTCCTTCTAGAGACCGGTCACACTATGACTAACAAGGAAATACAATACTCATTAGCGGGTCTTAAATTCGCGCGGCTTATACATGAGACCGAACGTCCTTTGCCAGGAAAATACCGCACCACAGTAGAAAACGAAGAACTCATTGAAGACCTTAAAATGGCACTGGCGGAAATGAACGATGATGGTCTATATGACATCAGAGAGTCATTCGAGGGTATAGTCTGGCGGAAACAGAAAAAGGATAATCTCATACTCGTTTCACATCTTACTTCGGAAAAGAGCGCCTCAGTTATACTCGATCATGGTTTTTACGCTGACGCCGGCGATTATGACGGGTACATAACAGATGAATACGAAGTGAACACTATCCCGAGATCGTATAACTCATGGGAACCGTGGGTCTATCTTACACAGAGAGGACGTAATGTCGCTATCGCTTTCAGGATACCAAAAGACTGGACCCGCGGTAACGGTGACCAGGACTCGTTAAATGCAAAAGCGGGTACAGATAAGCTTCCTGATGAGGTCATAAAGGCTCTTAATGCCTCCGGCATAAAGCATTCCCGCTCACACAAAAGTTTGTCCATAGAACTTAAAAACTCGCTTACAAACGGCACTCTAGTCCATATACCTGCTGAATTGATCGATATTGTCTGGACGCTGAAATATAACATCGCCATTCATGGGCCCGAGTTCCTCGAAACGCCTATCGGCAAAAAATTACAGGCGGCATCTGACTCGAACACCATCAAAGAGGGCACAGAGGCCCGCCAGGGAACGGGGAAAGAGTCACCAGTAATCAGTCATCAGTCATCAGAGACCAAGAAACCGGCTGCCAAAAAGGCGAAAGGAAAAGAAAAAAGAACTGTAAAAAACATAGATGAACTGAAATCGGGGCAGATAGTACATTTTACACGGAAGAATACCGCGACGGGAAAAACCATTTATAAAAGAAATATGGAAGTGGAAAGTGTGTTGCCGGCGCAAAGCGAAGTTGTACTGCGACCTATTGATACTTATTCCGGTGACAGAACACATTCGTATTTTACGGGAACAGCATCCATAGTTAAGGACGAGATCGTGATCCTGGAGGAGAACGGCACCGCGGCTTGCCAGGGAACGAGCGAGGGGGATCCGACAAATAAAGAGACCCCGAAATTTACGGACTTCAAAGAACATGACGAAGTGTATCACTGGATCAAAGATAAAGTAAAAAGCGGCGAATGGAAAGACACTTATACGCTTATTAATTTCGATTTTCACGCTGATGACCACAGCCTGCTCAATAATGGCTTGGATAACGCTAACTGGGTGGAATATCTTAAGAAAGAGTATCTAATAGGCACTTACGCCTGGATACATCATCCGGAAAGTTTTATAAACTCGCGTCTGGCGGATATCCGCACAAGCGATCTTGAATTTGGCCTGCCTTCTTCAAAAAGACCCGTTATCATCACTTTTGACATGGATTACTTTATCCCATATTTGTCCGACGATGAAAAGCCTTCAAAAGGGGACATCGACGCGAACGTGAAAGCGGTCGTAGACGCGCTTGCCTCGATGAACTACGACATAAAAGGGATAAATATCACCAGATCCCCCGTGGAGATCCATCTGGATCTGGAAGAATACCTTTATGACAGGTTGCGGCAGGAACTGCGGCGCCTGGAGAACGGCACCGAAGCGCGGCAGGGTACGGGGGAGGCGGATCCGACGGCGGCGACAGTCAACAGCCTCCGGCCAACGGATAGAAGAATAAAACCTCTCCATGAGGAGAAAAAAATTTGGCTGTCGGAGAAGCACGGCAGATTCCCGCTGGGGAAATTTCACAAGATTGACGCGCGCGCCTATTTCAACTATTTGCGGGATACCTTGGGGATGAACGATCTGGCGGGTCTCAAGTTCAAATTAACAAAGAACTTTTTAGGAGAATGGCGTCTCGAGATCTATTCCGTCTACAAAAAGGGAAATAGCGGCCCCCGGAACCTCTTACATTGGCTGTCGCTTGACCAGCGGTCTGGCCTGCTCACAAATGTGAATGGCAAAAAAAGAAAAATGCAAAGGGAAATATCTATCCTTACCTCCATTAAAGAACAAGGGTACCCGGTAGCCCTCCCTTTGCGGGGGCACTTTATCTCTCTCCGGGGAAAACTCTGGAGTATGCAAAAATACTACACGAGAGCAGGGCCATATTTGCCAAAAGAGACTATTATCGTCAAAAAGAGAAACGGCCCTAATCTAGAATTGCGCGTGGTGACCCCGGGTGAAAAATCGGACCTTACCGACGCTATCGTGCTGGACTGGATCGAGGTCAATAAAGACGGCAACCCTCTCAACTCTTCCCTGGAAAATGATAATAAAAAGATGTCCTTCTGGAAAGCTCTTACGGACCAAGACCCGACAATAGAAAATAAGTATTCGCATCCCGAAAAAGAAGTCGGCCCGACAACATATTCGGTAGGATTCAATTCGGTAGTTTATGTAGAGATAAAGCGCCTGTTCCGGTATCTGCGCAGGAACACAAAACTCGTCGACAAGAAAACTGAGCGCCTTGAAAAGCTTGTGTTTAAGCTTTTTGACGGAAAGATATTTATACAGGCCGTTGTAAAAAGGCGTCTGCCCGACGGAAAGTCAGTCACCGAAAGAAGAAGCCATCCGTCTCTTGGCCCGATAAATCTTAATGAAAACGGTGAACCGGAGAACACCAGGCTGAACCGCGGGAAACAGGGGACGAAATATGTCAACCTGTTGACCTGCCTCTGGGGCCAGGGAAAACCGAAAGAACTGTTCATAAACGAACATAACCAAATATGGTTTAAGGTAAAAGATAAGGATATGAGCTTCAACCTGTCCGCCCTGCTTAATGAGACATTGCATTTGAATGCTTCGGATATCGCGACCCTGATGTACACGGGTACTGCCAGTCCCTGGAGAATAGAGATAAGAAGGCGGCAGGGGCGCGGCTTTGCCGAAGAACCTCCTCTTGCTGTAATTTACCTGGATGAGAACAGACTCCCGATCGCCATACCAAAGAACAAGAGAGCCCAGAAAACATTCGGCATGCTGGACGTACTCCTTGAGCAGGAAGCGCGTGTTAAGAAAGGTCGATTTTCTGTCGCCCGGGAACTTTTAATAGAACACCAGTTCGATTATGAAAAACCCGAGGATGCAAAACACCTGGGATACGGTAAGAACAGGTTTCATTTTTCACCTGTAGGCTATGGCGGGATCGATAAATACACCGTATTTTTGAAAAGACGCAAGGGGCTTAGGGGCATATCGGAGATCCTGGTAAAGCCGAAGAAGTATTCGATCATTATTAGCGCGGTGATAGTGACCCGCAAGGGCCTTGAAGAGAGAGAACTGCACACTATAAAACTGAAGCGTACCAAAAGGCCTCTCGGTTCTTCCAGGGGCCAGCAAAGATGTGATCTGCTCAAACTCCTGGCTACCCCCGAACAGGGCGAAATTACAAAGAAAGAATACGAAGAGTTTATAGAGTGGTATACTCCCGCCGCTAAGCGACGCTACCCCGACGGAAGGATTGTGCCCGAAGAAAAACCCCGAGACAACGAGGACACCGAGGCTCGCCAGGGAACGGGCGAGGAAGATCCAACAGCCTTAAGCCCAGCTGACAAAAAGGCGAAGGTGACGGGTAATGAGGTGGATCCCCGATCATCGAACGCTCCCATAAAAAAAATCCCGCCGGGCTCACCGCTAATGATATTTCTCGAATTGCTCAAAGAAGACCGTTTTTTCACCGAAAGCGAACTCTGCATGTTGCTAGGTATATCGATAGCGACCTTGCGGCCCGCTTTTCGCAGACTCGAAATGCACCTTGGTCTGGTATCTTCCAAGCCAGTTGGCGAGGAGACAGCTTACAGACTTCTTTCGAAAGCGCGCGAATATGCTTCGCGTTTAACAGAAATTCTTAAAGTTTCGCTTGATAAACATGGTGCACAACCAAAAATCCCTCAGCTTAGAGAGATACAGCCTCTTGTAAACTCCGCAATGGGTAGGTCTTCCGTCCATCACAAGCCGCGGCCAGCACGCATTCAAACAAATAAAAAAGAAGTTGCCGGACCTGCCGGGCAGTCCGGAGCGTTTTCAAATAAGAAAAATACCAAGGTCACCTGGATGAACACACCCAAAACCGATTATGTTGCTATCGGAGGATTTAATTATGTATATCTCAGATCATATTACAACTATCTGGTAAAGATGAGAGGTCTCAAGAAAATAGACGGTTTAACGCTGTCTATTACATATGATTTAGTGGGTGCTCCTTATCTCGAAGTGTACCCGCATTACCAAAAAGACATAAAGCACGGGGTACCGGAGCCGTTCCACAGGCTCCCGCTTGACAAGGAAACACTTTTGCTCCTGGAATCAAATGGTTCAAAAAAAACAGACCCCCGCTCTATATCTTTTCTGAAAAAGATAGAAGCCCGGGGGTTTCCCATAGTCTTGCCAAAGAGTCCCACCAGGCCGACAGTCACTGTCAGGGAAACGGTTTATGACATGAACGGTTACTTCAGCAGGCCTGGCACGCCTTCGCTGTCTGAAATTATGTTAGTCCGCCGTAAAACGGGACCGAATATAAGTATGATAGAAGTAAGAGGTCCCTCGGACGCCGTGGACCCCGATAGGGACCATAACAGGGATATAATCGACTGGCTGGAAGTGGATCAGGACGGCATGCCCGTTTTGCGCAATAAAGCTGAGGATACTCTAGTTCTGAGTAAAAAGGTAAAACCCGGACAGACCAAGGCCTCCTTCTGGAACGCTCTTGTTGAGAGAGATCCGTCCATCCTGGATAGATACCCGGAGATCAAAACCGTGGAAGCCGGTTCCAACAAAATTCAGGTGGGTTTCAACAATGTTCTTTATGATGGTATTGGTACCTATCTGGAATATCTTAAAAACTTCCATTTTATCAACAATGACAATGAAAAACTGCTATCCCTGGAATTTAAGGCCGGCCAGAAAGAAATAACGATAACCGCGAACATCCGGGTGCGGAAAGAAAAGGGAAAGTACGGCACTGTGCAAAGATTTGTGGATTCCGTTGATCTGGATGACAGCGGAGCTCCCGCGGGCATAGATTGCGCCGAGAGGGGGGGGACGAAATATATCTACCTTATTACCGCGCTTAAAGGGCAGGATAAGGCAGTCGAGATACCGATAGCCGCGAACCGGGCTTTCTGGACAGGTACAATGGGTTGCAGGGTGGACAGCGAATTCCTGGAAGAGTACATCCATCTGGACATATCCGGAATAATGTTATTTGCCTATTCCGGGAAAGCTTCTCCAAAAAGGATAGAAATACGAGAAGTCGAATCCGGGACGTTCTATCCGGAGAAAATGCCTCTTGCGGTACTGTACCTGGACGATGACAATAATCCGTTCTACCTCTCTGGGAATAAGGCCGGTCAGGTCGAAGTAAGGCTTATTGACCTGCTTATAGAGCAGGATGAACGCATTAAGAAAGGAAATGATCTCCCTGTCCCGGAAAACGACCTGATCAAGACCCAATTCACTTATGAGTCCAGAGAAGACATCAGAACCCTAAAGCGTGGAGCGGATCGGTTTTCTAAAGGAAGGCCGTTGTTCTTCACTGGCATGAAAGCATATGTTCGCTTCCTCGAAGATATGGAAGGCATCGGATACATAGAAGAAGTCAGGGTGACAATACGAAAAAAAGAAATAGAATTGACACCCGTGGTACGGACAGAAGAGGACGATCCCCTGGAGATCAAGAGGATGCATGTCATCAAACTCAAAAGAAATGGAAAACCTTTCGGGGCAAAAAGAGGGCAAAAAGGTTTTGGCATACTCAAAGTGCTGACATTTTCCGAACAATCACTTAACGGGCGCACGCCGCAGATCGATCCGAAAAAATATGAGAAGTTCAGGCGGGACCAGTTCATGGATATACGTCACCTTGGAAGGGCAAAAAAACGAAAAACAACAAGAAGAAAAACGGAAAAAAAAGTCCCGCCAAAAAAAGAACCGGTTCATACCGATAATATTATCCGGGCAGCGGAAGAGCTTATCAAAGCGGAGGAACTGACAAATCTGACGATCGCCGGTATCATTATCGGGATACTGAAACAATTTAAGTTAAACAACCCGAAAAACGCTGAGTTAGTAGCTAAGGTGATCATAGAAAACGGACATTTTGGTAACGGCAATACGGATTTTAAAAGAGCCGCTCTGGTATTCGCGCTAAGCAGCATTTTCGGATTTGACGGCGCTCTGATCCAGCAGGCCAGCGCCCTTAGGATGAAAGCCATACGGGAAAAGATAAGTGGTCTTGTGGAAATAGATCCGCGCTTCCCCCCAATAGGCAAGAAGGCGAAGGTGAAAGAGGTTAGAGAAGAAGTAACAACAGACAACAAGGGCACCGAAACGCGGCAGGGAACGGGCGAAGAAGATCCGACAATCGCGGCGTCGATAAAGCAGACCCTTTCACTGGATAATAGAAGGCGGCCTGAACCGGAAGACGTGGCAGAGCTTTCCGAAGAGGACATAATAGCTCTTGCGAAGCAGGATCCCAATGTTTCCGATGAGGCCATCAAAAATATCCTCGAGTCAAAGACCATGCTGGAACTTGAGAACGTACTGCCTTATCTGGACCGTACCGTAAAAACGATACTAAAGATCTATCCTGACGATACTATACTGGTCGCCGGCAGGGACGCCGAAACATTGTATGACGCGCTAAAGACCGTCCTGCGAGGATCTCCGCGTGAAGATGACGTAAAACTGTTGCCCGTGAGCGGAAACCTCCTCGAGAACATGGAAGAACCCTATTCGCTTGACCAGCCGCCATTAGCTCTGCAAGAGCGCTTTTTCGCTTCTTTCGGAATAACTGACGAAACGATAAACAGCGGCAAGCGATTTGTCATCATAGATACCGGGTTTGAGGGAACTGTCCGCATGCGTGTACTCCGGCTGCTTACAAATATCCTGAAAAATAAAGTGCCTTCCAACTCCATCTCAAGCGCTATAGACATAGCTCTAATAGGCGCTAACGACAAGCGGTTTAGATTCCTTGAGTTGACTGAATTCGACCTTGAAAGGGATGAACTTAGTCGAAAGTTCCCCAAAACTATGGCTGTGGAAGGCGTTGACAAACTGACCGGGAACTTTTGCATAGCAGCAGTCCTTCAATTATTACCGCACTTCCACGGTCAGTATTACAATCTTCGTGAGGAAGAAGATGGGACCGTCTCAGCTATAGCCGGTCGTCCAAAGACGTTGTCATGGGACATCGACCATGCTTCAAAGGTGAACGGAGTCAATGTCAATCCTTTTGCCGCAATGATAATTCAGAAGAGAGTGGTCGAGTATTTTCGTCAGGCAAAGGTGCCCGTATCCCGCGGCTCTGCGACTAACAAAAATGATGCCGGGGGCAGTTTGCAAACAGTCCCTGAGGCCCTTCCCATAGCCGTCTCCGTAACATCCAGAGCCGTTTCAGAAAACCATTACTATGTTCACGCGGAAGAGGCGAGCGACCTCGTAAGAGACTTGGCGAGACAGCTTGGGTTTGACGCTGAATCAACGAGGAAGCTAGCAAATCTTGCTCATGAGATGGTGACAAATATACTCGAGTTTGGAAACAAAGGAGTTTTTGAGGCACGCTCAAAGGAAAAGAACGGGCGGATAGGCATCGAATTGACCGCTCAGGATGAAGGTCCGGGGATGGCAAACCCGGAAGCAGTGAGAAGGCAATGCGTGAAAAAGCAGCAAGAAGCGTTCACCGACGGCGTTCTTCCTAATCTTAACGGAGGGCTCGCATTCAATGCTTTGAGCGGCAATGCCGATGAAGCCTCTATCGATTCGCAGGGAAGCTGCTGGGACAGGGATATGTACGGCACATTTAAGCTTGCGGAAAGGCCCGGCATCGTAAAAAAAGGAATGCGGGTAAAAGCCGCCATTTATAAAAGGCCGCGACACTCTGAAACCACCGACGAAGGTACCGAGGCACGTCAGGGAACAGGCGAGGAGGATCCGGAGAAAGCGAGCACAGAAGGATCCGATACCCGGGACCCGATACCCGGGACTGAAAAGTCCACACTCGACAGTCGACAGACGACCAATAGCACTACTGCTTTTACCAAAGATGATCCGGAACCCGTAAAACTTATATCCACACACCTTGACAGGAACGTGTCAGAGGCCCTGGCCTCTGAGATACGATTCCAGATAACTCCTTATATTGTTTGGAATGCCCTCGAGACGATGGGGTTTGATAATATCAGAGAAATGAGCGTTGATCAGTTCTCGAAGACCCTCGCGGCGCAATTGGACGTTGCTCTTTGCGTGAACAGACAAGAAGAAAGAGAAAACGCGGAGCAGCGGTTTTATGAAACTTTCGGTTATCCGCTGAAAGGAAGCAACAAACTTCTTGATGTCATTTTTAATGCGGCAGCAGTGTCATATCAGGACTTTGAACTGGATAACGGGATCCGGATGCATCTCGGAAATAAGATAAACCCCGTTCTAGAGATCCTGGGCATCAAAGGGTACGCACGCGTCACGGCAATATTTAATAAAGATATTTTAAACGCTAAAAACGCGTGGAAAAAACACATTGTACTTCATGAATTGTCGGAGGCTATCGCCCAGAAGATGTACGAAATAGATGAGAGTTTCGCGGTTGTTACCATGCATGCTAATCTGGAAATAATAAGACTGCAACTTCTTTTCTCGTATGCACTGGGAGGAATGCGGGCCGTAGAGGAAACCGTAGCATTGCAAAAAAGCCTGAATAAAACCGATAAATATAAGGATGTTCCGGAGTTCGGATCGATGAACGGTGTTTTTGAAGACGCCTTGTCCGGAAAACTGTTTGCTGAATACGGGATAGATACATCTCCATCCACAGAGGCACGCCAGGGAACGGGCGAGGAAGATCCGGACAAACTACACAAACTGGCAGCCTCAGACCTGGAACATCTTTTAAATGAAGGTAACTTTGCCATTATAAGCACGGGACCAAATTTGGTGGAAAGAAAAGATCTGACGAGCGAACAGGAACTGGTTGCTAAAAGATACAAGGACATGCGCTCCGAGCTTGAAGCTATACAAGGTGTTGAACTATACGATGTAATGGGGCGGGACGATATGCCTCAGGAAGAAAGAGGATTCCTTGTCGTAAAAGACGATACGATCAATGAGTCCGAATTCCGGGAAGCTTTGCTGAATATCTCGAAGGCGTTCAGCCAGGATTCGGTCTCATTCTTATTCGGGGGAAATAATGAAATTGCTTTTTCAAACGGCGACCCATCCTTATTTGGCCAGGGTTATCGATTTGTTGAAAAAAACGCGGATTTTTATACCGCCATCGCGCTTGCAAACGGTAAAACCGTACGCATGGTGTTGAATGTCATTGATCCGGCATTTGAAGAAACTCCGAAAACCGCAAGCACGGAAAAACCCGATACCCGGTACCCGATACCCGGTACAAATACCGATCCCCTAATTTACGATATGTCCGAAGCCGAGGGCGTGGCAGCCGGATTTAGGGACAAACTTCTTTCAATACTTACGAAGAAAAAGGTCGTCCTTCTTTTTGAAGACGGGATAGGGGACGCTAATTCTTCTATGATACTCGACGTCCTCGAAGAGATAGAACGTCTTAAAAAAGACCCAAAATATGCACGGTTTTTGAGGAACCTTACGGTTAAGAAAGCTTCTGGCAAAAAGATAGCCCGCACTGTAAACAAGTATACCGGCGCTGACACCGAAGTCTTTGTATTCGCGCGGAACTCGACGCGAGAAGACCTGAAAAAAATAGAATCAAGAGTCCATTCAACGTATATTGACGAAAAAGACTACGACTGGAACATGTATTATCCTCTGGCCGAGATGGTTACCATCGCGCTGAGCCAGTATATCGACCCACGCACCATGGATAAAATAAAAGACCTGCTGGAAGAACTAAATATAGCCGCCGAACTGCCCTCTGGCGGCACGATCGTATTCACGCTGCTGCCCGCTATGGAAAGATACGACAAACAGTACCTTATACAAAAATACGCTGCCCTTAAACGGGCCTTGATCGCAGCATAGAAAAAGGAGAAACATGAAAGGCATTTTAGCAGAAGTAACATGGGTAATGTTCCGAATATCCTTCGCGGCTTGCGCGAGACACATAGCACGGTTCTAACTACCCTCGTGCTACACAAAACGTTCGAATTTTTTTATTTTCGTCATTGCGAGGAGCGAACCATGTGAGGTCCGAAACCGTGCGAGCTGAAGAAGCGAGCCCAGAAAGGTTCCCCGTAATACGATATATGTAAATGTAGGGAAGCAATCTCATCAAGCCACTTCCGATATTTTTTCCTTTTTACTTTTTCCTTTTTCCTTCAAACTATCATCCCGCTGTAGTCAATAGTTTTGGTTTTAGCTGCTAGTATGATATTTTGTCTAAGGGTATTCGGTTACGTCTTTGGAATCGTTAAAGGGTTTACGGTCGGGTTCAGCCCCAACCCACAGACGACAGCCGATTCTATAGCCGCAACCCTACAACGTGATCCGAGTTCGTCCCCGATCACCCGATACCCGCATGCCCGCCGAAGCTTTAGCGAAGGAGGGGTACTCGATACCCGGTACTGTTTTTCTCCCTGATCCCCTGATATCCTGACATCCTAGATCTTCCTATCCTTTTTCCCTTTTCCTTTTTACTTTATCCTTAAAACCCGATACCCGCATGCCCGCCGAAGCTTTAGCGAAGAAGGGGTACTCGATACCCGGTACTGTTTTTCTCCCCGATAACCCGATCCCCCGATACCCTAGTCCCTGATACCCCTATATCCTGATATCCTAGTCACCCAATACCCGATACTATTCCCAACCACCGACAGCTGCCCCTTGATTTATAAGGGTTTTGGTCTTATAATGGTCTTCGCTACAACGTCGTAGCACAACAATGTGTATGTCACAAAGCGGTGGCCAATGAAAGTATCACAATAACGATATAGTAAGGGTGATCTTTCCGACAGTGAGAGGTTGCCTTTTTTTGTTTACAGGGCACGAAAAAGGAGGAAAAATGGGAACCATTAAAGAGATCACGGCAAATGAACTGAACACGACTGCTTTTATCGAGGAAAAAGCACAGGAAATATCCGACCTGGTCGGTGACGGACTGGCGATCAACGCGCTCTCGGGCGGGGTTGACTCTTCCGCGGTCACCATGCTGGGCCATAAAGCCCTGGGAGACAGGCTTAAAACATATTTTATTGATAACGGAATCATGAGAGAAGGCGAACCCCAGCGAATCGCGCAAATATTCAAGGAGCTGGGCGTGCATGTGGAGATCCTTGACGCCAGGAAAGAATTCTTTGACGCGTTAAAAGGTATAACCGATCCCGAAGAAAAAAGGGAAGCTATCACACAGACTTTTTATAAAGATGTCTTCGGCAAGCTCGTGAAAGATAGCGGCGCGAAGCATCTTTTGCAGGGCACGATCCTGACCGATGTCGATGAGACAATTGCCGGGATAAAAAGACAGCACAACGTCTTTGAACAGCTGGGCATCGATCCCGAGAAAACCTTTGGATACCAGATCCTCGAACCCCTGGTCCAGCTTCGTAAAGACGGGGTGAGAAAACTCGCTGAGGCAACGGGTTTGCCGGAAGAGATATATAACCGTCCTCCGTTCCCCGGTCCGGCATTGTCGGCACGGGTGATCGGCGATGTAACAAAGGAAAAAATAGATATCGTCAGGACCGCGACCACTATTGTCGAGGAGGAACTGGTCGGCCTCGGCGCCTTTCAATGCATGGCGATCCTACACGAGGACAGGGTTACGGGTATACGCGACGGAAAACGCGATTTCGGGACGCAGATCGAAATTAGATGCTGGGACAGCATTGATGCGAGAAAAGCAACGCCCACAAAAGTGCCTCATGATACGCTCTGCAAAATGGCGGACAGGGTAGTTAATACGGTTCCCGGCGTGGTAAGCGTTACTTATAATATCGCCTGCAAACCGCCGTCATGCATGGAAGCGATCTAGCCTTTTCTTCTAAGGGCACGGCATTTGCCGTGCCCTTATGTCAAAGAGTGCAGGGGTTTATTAGAAATATTCGAAATTTTTTTTCGATTTCCACTGTTTTTAGGCGCGTCTTACCTGCCAGATCTAACCCGGTATAACACCATAGCTCCTAGTTGCCGCTTAACTTGGTTAAGATATGAGCAGGTTAAGTTGGCGACAACTCCTACAGTTTGGGCAGATTGCAACTTCTTTATTTGTAAGCAAAAACACGAAGTCGTCCGGGAACCTATCCTTTGTTCCGCTTCACAGCTTGAATCCAAACTTTCACAGCTCTACGAGCATCTAGAATCTAACTTCTGTCATCCCACCTGTCCGCCATAGCTTTAGCGAAGGCGGAAGCGAAGCCGAGGGATCTAAATACCGTCATTGCGAGAAGGGCGTAGCCCGACGAAGCAATCTCATCCAGACACTTCCTATCCTTTTTCCCTTTTCCTTTTTACTTTTTCCTTAACTGTCCCCGGTCTCCCAATATCCCAATCTCCTAGTCCCTGATCCCCCGATATCCCAGTCTCGCCAATTCCCAATTCCCTAATCACCCGATACCCGGTACCCGATACCCGGTACTGGTTTTTGTCCCTGATATTCTAGTCCCTGATACCCCGATATCCCAGTCTCAACAATTTCCATATGATTAGTTATTCAACAACTTTTATGGTAA